>JBICHM010000035.1:0-9262 GCA_043101835.1 Phycisphaerales bacterium
GTGAGTATAGCCCCTTCGCCGGGGATGCAACAACGAAAATCAAGGGGATCCCTTGGGAACCCCCGCGCCAACGGGCTCTCTGCACGATCGGGTGAAAGCCCGCGTCCGCATGGTTATGCGCGCAGCAGGAGGTCCGCCACGCCGACGACGCCGAGCAGGCACGACACCACGCCGTTGATCGTGAAGAAGGCGATCGGCAGGGCGCGCAGCCCCTTCCGCGCCAGCACCACGTGCTCGAGCACGAGGAGCGCCGCGATCACGACGCACGCGCTGAGAAAGAGCGCGCCGAGGCGCGCATCGAACCGCCACGCCAGCAGCAGTGCGCCCGCGGCGCCCGCATGCATCGCGCGGCTCAGCCACACCGCCGTTCTCGGACCCAGCCTCGCCGGCAGGCTGAAGAGCCCCGCCTCCCGGTCGAACTCCACATCCTGCAGGGCATAAAGTATGTCGAACCCCGCGACCCACAGCACCACCATCGCGGCGATGGCCCACAGCGCCGGCGTGTCGGCGAGCGACTCGGGGCGCACCGCGATGGCCGCCGCGAGCGGGCTGGCAGCAAGCGCCCCGCCCAGGAAGAGGTGGCACAGCGCCGTGAAGCGCTTGGTGAACGAGTAGAACGCGATCCACACCAGCGTCGGCAGCGCGAGCATCAGCGGCCACGCGTTGCCGTCGAGCGCGAGGAACCCGGCGCAGCACCCGAAGAAGGCCAGGGCGCTGGCGATCGCGAAGCCCAGCGCGTCGCGCTGGCGCAGCGCCCCGCTCGCCACGGCGCGTCGCGCCGTGCGCGGGTTGGCGGCGTCGAGGCGGTGGTCGGCGATGCGGTTCACGAGCATCGCCCACGTCCGCGCCGCCACCATGCAGGCGACGACCAGCGCCAGCTGCAGCGCGAACCGCTTCCAGAGGTCCGTTCGATCCGCCGGCCCAGCCGCGCCCAGCGCGGGGGTCGCGAGGAAGGCCGCGAGAATGGCGAAGGGCAGCGCAAAGACGCTGTGGGCGATCTTGATGTCGCGCAGGGCGAGGGCGAGGCGGGCGGGGAGGCCCGGGTGCTCGACAGAAAGGGTTGCGCTGGGGTTCGTCATCGGGAAGGGATGATCTGGCGCGACATCGGCCGGGGCAAGGCGGGGCCGTTATTCGGTCGGCGCCCCCTCGTCCTTCCATCGCACGTTGAGCGAGTGCGGCACCCCCAGCAGGTCCAGCGGTTTGGCGACGACGAAGTCGATGAGGTCGTCGAGCGACTTCGGGTGCAGGTACCAGCCGGGGTTCGTCGGGCAGACCACTGCGCCGGCGTCGCTCAGGCGGCGCATGTTCTCGATGTCGATCGCCGTCAGCGGGCTCTCGCGATGGCAGAGGACCAGCGGGCGACGCTCCTTCAGCGTGACGGCCGCGGCCCGGGTGAGCAGGTTGTCGCCCAGCCCGCTCGCGACGGCGCCGAGGGTGTGGCTCGAGCAGGGCATGACGATCATGCCGTCGTGGAGAAACGACCCGCTGGCGATGTTGGCGCCCACATCCTTCACCGGGTGGATGAAGAGGCCGCGCTCGCCGGGGTCGCAGCCGTCGGGCAGGCCCCCGAGGCGGTGGTAGTCGCGCAGCTGCAGGCCCAGCTCGTCGAGCAGCAGGCGGCGCCCGTAGTCGGTGATGGTCAGGTGCACCTCGCGCCCGGCCTCGAGCAGCAGGCCGATGAGGCGCCGGGCGTACACGGCGCCGGAGGCCCCGCTGATGCCGACGACGACGCGATTGGTGGGCTGGCGGTGGGCGTTCACGGGCTGGTTCCTGCGCCGGGCGGCGGTGTGGGTATCGTAGGGGCGGACTGACGCACGAAGGCACAGCGGCACGGAGGCACGAAGGCCATGGGATTCGGGCAGATGGTGATTCGACGGACACGCGGCGTTGGAGTCGCGCTCGCACTGGGCGTCGTCACGCTCCTCGGCGGCTGCGCGGGGTACTCGACCTACCCGAAGGTCGAAGGCATGGCCCTGGCGGATGTGAACTCGCTGGGCGCGCAGGAGGCGATGGTCACGGCGCTGCGCTATGTCGCGGCGCGCCGCCCGCTGGGCGAGCCCTACGCGGTGAACCTGCCCGTGGGCACGCTCAAGGAACGCATGGAAGTGATCATCAACCGCACGGAGGATCCGAGCGCGCGCCTGCTGACGAAGGAGAACGCGGATCTCCCGCGCGTGCACATCACGCGCGTCTGGCTGCGCGCCACGAAGGCCGAGGTCGATGTGCTCCGCCCCGTCGCCGGCGTCGCCGGCCCCGAGGGCGAGCCGACCTACGAGTCGTACACGCTGCGCCTCGACGGCGGCTTCCGCCCGTGGAAGGTCACCGATGCGCGGCGCTGGATGGTGGGCGTCGTGCCCGCGCCCGCGCCCAACTGGTACGAGGACGCGCCGGCCGGCGGCGGTCGCGTGCCCGAAGGCGGATGAGCGCCGCCAGCCCGGGGGAGCTGCTCGAGCGACTATCGAGCGAAGTGGCCGGCGCGCGCCGGCTCGCGGTCATCGAACTCGGTCGCCTGACGGAGCGCGACGCGTCGTCGCGCCCGCTGATCGTGCGCGCGGCGATCCGGCGATTGGCGCAGGAGCGCGACGAGAAAGCCGCGCTCGGCCTGGTGCGCCTCGTCGCGACGCACGCGCGCAGCGCCGGCCTGGCCGGCGAGGCCGCCGCGGCCCTCACGGCGATGTACGACGATGATTCGACGCCGGCGGTCGTGGCAGTGGAGGCAATGCGCGCCGCGGGCGCGCTGACGGATTGAACAGAGCCGGCCGCGCGAGCGGTCGGGCCCGTGAGGCGTTGGAACGCGAAGGGCGCGAAGAGGCGCGAAGATTGGCGGGTGACAGGGTCAAGCCGTCAACTCGGTCAAGAGAGAGATTCCGATTTGCGCAAGCACGCCCCACGACTGAAGCGAAAGCGCGAGAGTGCACTCGCATCCGTCGCGACAGGGGCAGGTGCACTGGTCTTCCTGCTGAATATGACTTCCGGGGGCGCCTTGGCGTTGGGAGAGGCGCTGACCGCGCTCGTCTGCGCTGCCTTGGTCGCACCGATGTTGTGCGCATTCCTTGGGTGGATCTTGCAGCGAGAAACCGGGAGCGCTGCTTGGGTGCTCATCCCGCTGACCGCATTGGCGGTCCTTTTTCCGCTGGTCGCCACGCCGCAGTTCGTGCTGGCGGCGCCTGCCACTGTTCGCGGACAACTCGCGGTCGCGGCGGGACTTCAGTTCGGGTTTCTGGTCGCAGGAAGCATCGCTGCGGCGAAGGGGCTCTTCGTGTCGCCGACTCCGGCACGGGCGTGCTTGAACTGCGGCTACGACCTCGCCGGCCTCTCCGCTGACGCACCGTGCCCCGAGTGCGGGGATGGGCGATAGCGCCTGAAGCGAGCCGACCGCGCGATCAGAACCGCGGTCGAGAGTCCGCGGCCCGTTGGGCGCCCGCCGCGCAATGAGGCTTGGAGCAGCAGGAGAAGGGAAGCCCCCTCCGTCGCCTGCGGCGACACCTCCCCCGTCGGGGACGGGGGAGGGCGCCGCGCGAGGTGTCGTGGTCGCCGGTCGGCACGGTTCCTCCTTCTCCCTCCCCCGCTACACTGCCCCCCATGACCCCGAATCTCAGCCAGTACGAGCCCGGCATGCGCGTGCGCGTCACGCAGCAGATCCCCCACGGGAAATCCGCCTGGACGACTTCCGTCGAGGGGGTGATCGTGCGCTTCGGGCAGCAGAAGACCGGGTCGTGGTTCGCCCACAGCAAGGACGACCGCCTCTGGCTCGACCGGCTCGAACTCCGCAAGGACGACGGCGAGCAGGTCGTCTGCAATCTCGACCAGTACACGCGCGTCGAGGTCATGGGGCGGGCGTCCGGCGAGAAGGCGGGCTGACCGCGTCCGTGCGCACGAACGCGGCGCGCACGGGCGGGTGATCTCCTGACAACGCGAAACTTTTTCCGCCCACGCGGCGGGTGTTTTCGTGCGCTCATCGAGCGGAGCGACGCCGCCCGTGCGCGCGCTCGCGGCGCCGGGCGGCCTCGGGGTCCGGAGGGCCGCGATGGGCAGAACGGGAAACATCACGCCGGGCGGGGCGCCGGAGATCGGGCTTTCGGGGGACGCGCTGCACGAGCGCCTGTTGCGCGAGGGGGACGCGCACCGGCGCCTCGGGCGCCTCTGGCGGTACTACCGCAACCCGGAAGTGGGGCGCGACAACGCGGGACGCGTCCGCGTCGCGCAGGAAGAGGGGCTGCCGGCGCGGCTGCGCACAGCCGCCCTGCCCGACGACCGGTCTCCGGCGCCCGAGGTCGTCATCGAGAACGACATCGGCTGGCGCATCGACGCCATGGTGGACTTCATGCTCGGCGGGCCGGTCACGCTGCTGAGCATGGCGGCGCAGGAGGAGCGCCGGCGCGCGATCGGGCGCGTGCTCGATGTGGCGTTCGAGGCTTCGGGCGGCGCCGCGCTCCTGCACGAGTGGCTGCTGACCGGCGCCGTCTCCGGCGTCGGCGACCTGCTCGTCCGCGCCGATGCGCTCTTTGACGACCGCACCGGCGATGCGCTCGCCGGCGCCCGGCGTGTGCGCATCGAGGTCGTCGCGCCGGAGCGGGCGACGGCGATCCTCGATCCGAACGACTGGCGCCGGCTGCTCGCCTACGCGGTGTGCGCCGAGCGCGAGGCCGGCGCCGGTGAGCGCGAGCCGGTGGTCGAACTCTGGACGGCGTCGCGCCATCGCGTCTGGGTGGGCGGGCGCCCGGTGCGCGACGCGGTGAATGCGCTGGGCGTCGTCCCTGTTGTGCATGTGCAGAACCGGCGCCAGCCGCTGCGCTACCGCGGGGTGAGCGATGTCGAGGGGCTCATCCCGCTGCAGGACGAACTGAACACGCGCATGAGCGACCGGGCGCACCGGGTGACGATGCAGTCCTTCCGCATGTACCTGGCGAAGGGCGTCGAAGGCTTCGGATCGGGCGGCGTTCGCATCGGCCCCGGGCAGGTGTGGAGCACCGACAACCTCGAGGCCAGCGTCGAGGCCTTCGGCGGCGATGCGCGCAGCCCGAGCGAGGATGCGCATGTCGAGCAGATCCGCCAGGCGCTCGACAAGGCCTCCAGCGTGACGCCCGTCGCGGCCGGCGTCATCCGCGAGCGCATCGGGCAGCTCTCCAGCGAGAACGCGCTGCGCATCACCTTCACCGGATTGCTCGCGCGCACCGCGCGGAAGCAGCAGGCGTACGGGCGGGGGCTGCAGGACGCTGCGGCGCTCGTGCTCCGGGCGCTGGCGATCAGCGGCCACTTCGCGACGACGGACGACGAGCGCCAGGTGCGCGTGGAGTGGCCGGAGCCCCTGCCGCTCAGCGAGCGCGAGCGACTCGAGGCGGCGCTCAAGAAGACGGAGCTCGGCGTGTCGCGCGAGCAGATCCTCGCGGAGCTGGGCTACGGCCCGGGGGATCCGGGGATTGTGTGAGAGAAGAGACGATGAGAGCAAGAGACGAAGAGACCAAGAGACGGAGAGACGAAGTGGATGAAGTGATGGACGATTTGGATGTGATGGGCGAAGTCGGCGCGGCGTCGGACGACGCAGATCGCATCGCGGAACTCGAAGCCGCGGCTGCGGCGGCGAACGAGCGGGCGGTGTGCGCGGAGCGCCAGCGCCAGATGGAGGTCGCGCTCGCGGAGGCGGGAGCGATCGATGTCGAGAGCGCGGCTCTGGTGTTGGGCGTGCTGCTCCGCACGACGGATCTCGATGCGCGACAGGGCGTGGCGCGCCTGAAGCGGGAGAAGGCGTGGCTGTTCCGGCAGACCGCGCCGGCGGCCCCGAGCGCGACGGGTGCGCCGGCGATCGAGGGCGCGGGCCTGATGGACGCGGCGGAGCGCGCATCGCGCTCGGGCGACCGGCGCAGCGTGCTGGAGTATCTGCGGTTGCGCCGGGGGAGGTAGTCGGAGGAGCGAGACGCAGAGACGGAGAGACGACGAGACGGAGTGGTTGGGAACAAGACACACGGGGGATTGACTGATGGCGTTTACGGGGAAGGCGAGTTTCTCGGCGGGGGTGGGGCTTCCGGAGATCGCGGAGGATGTGTCGGACATCGTGGGGATCGTGAGCCCGCACGAGACGCCGCTGCTGGATCTGCTCGGCGATCCGCGCCGGGCGGCGCAGAGCACGGTGCACGAGTGGCTGGAGGATGCGCTCCTGCCCAACACGGATGTGATCGACCAGGCGTCTTTCACGCCCGATCCGCTCACGGCGACGACGATCACCGTCGCCCACGGCGACCGGTTCCGGCCCGGCGACCAGGTGCGCCCGGACGGGTCGGAGGAGGTGCTGCTGGTCATCGCGGTGGCGGGGGATTCGCTCGCCGTCGAGCGCGGCTACGGCGGGACGGAGGCCGATGCGCTCGCCGACGAGCAGGGGCTGACGATCGTCTGAAACGCGGCGCTCGAGGGCGACGATCGCCCGGCGGCGCGCTTTACGAACCGCACGAGGCAGCGCAACTACACGCAGATCTTCACGGCGAGCGTGGAGATCAGCGGCACGCAGCAGGCGGCGCGGACGATCGGCGTCGCCGATGAGTTCGACTACCAGAAGCAGGAGCGCCTGCGCGAGTTGCTGCGCGACCTCGAGCACAGCGTCATCAACGGGGTCGCTGCGGTCGCCGATCCGCAGGGCTCGGGCACGGTGCGGCGAACGCTGCGGGGCATCCTGCCGTCGATCGTCACGAACCGGATGACGCCGGGTGTCGGGCTGGTGCCCCTCGGCGGTGGCGCGAGCCAGAGCGATCTTGACGAGGGCGTGCTCAACGGCGCCATGCGCCAGATCTGGGAGCAGTCCGGCGCGCGTGTCGACACGGTGCTCGTCGGCGGCAAGCAGAAGCGTCGCATCAACGCGTTCGCGAGCGACCGGCGCGGGTTCAACGCGGGCGACGAGCGGTTCCGCGACCTGGTGCATGTGTACGAGAGCGACTACGGCGAGGCGCGCATCGTGCTCAGCCGCTTCGTGCCGGAAGACGCGGCGATCCTGCTCGATTCCTCGCGCATCGAGGTGCTCCCGCTGGAGGGGCGCTCGTTCCACTTCAAGCCGCTGGCGGCGACGGGCGACAGCCATGTCGGCCAGATCATCGGGGAGTACACGGTGGAGATGCGGAACGAGAATGCGCACGGGGTGGTGCGCGGGCTGGGGTGAGCAGGGGTCAGAGACGGAGAGACTGAGAGACGAAGAGACGGAGTGGGGAGGGGGGAGCGTCGATGGCGTTTGCTCGGGAGCGGGATCTGGTGGCGCTGGAGCCGAACCTGCTGCGGGAGGTTCGGTGGCGCGGGCAGGTGGTGGTGGAGGCGGCGGATGCATCGGTGGCGGGGACGACGCTCTCGAGCGCATCGAGCGACTTCGTCGCGGCGGGCGTGGAGGGCGGCGCCGCGGCGCTGGTGGGGGAGGTGGCCGTCGAGGTCGTCGAGCGTGTGGATGCGAACACGCTGACGGTGTCGCGGGTGCGTGGGAGCGAGGCGGAGGCGCCGGCGCCGCCGGTGGTGCAGGGGAGCGACCTCGCATTCGTCGTGCCGGGGTTCGGCGCGCAGCTGGAGGCGGCGCACGCGGCGTTGCTCGAGCGCGTGGGGCTGGGCGCGTCACAGGTGGTGAACACCGAGGCCTTCCGGCGCGCCGAAGCGCTCGAGGCGCTGCGCCGGATCTACGAGGCGGCCTCGACCGGCTGCGGCGCGACGGTGCAGGGCGCAAAGGCGGCGCTGTACGCTCGTCGAGCGGACGCGGCGAGGCTGCGCCTGGTGGTGGAGGCGGATCTCGACGGTGACGGGATCGTCGATGCAAGGCGCGCGGCGGGGATCGCTTCGCTGCGGAGGATGTGAGCGATGTTCTGGATCGAACCGGATGAGGTCGTGCTGCTCGGGCACGCGCTGGATGGTGTGGAATCGGTGGAGATCGACCGGCGCGCGACGCGCCTGGCGATGGAGTGGGGGGATGCGGGCCCGCACGCGGTCTTCGCCGATGCGCCGGAGCAGCGGGTGGATGTGCGCATCACGCGCCGGCTCGAGGGCGGCGACGGGGCGTTCGAGGCGAGCGTCGCGCCGGGGGCGGCCGGTGAGTTGTCGTTCGCGGCTGGCGCCGCGGGCAGCGACGCGGGGCGGGTGCGCGTGGTGGCGTCGGTCGTCGTGACGGCGGTGGAGCACGGTCTGCGCGCCGGCGGCTGCGCGCAGCAGCGCATCCTGTGCGTCGCGGTGTCATCCGACGGCGCGAGCGATCCGGTGACGATCACGAAGGAGGGGGCGTGAGCACGATCGCGGGGCAGGGGCTGTTCAACAGCGGGCCGCACCGGTTCCGGCTGCGCCCGGTGGGGACGCTGGCGGTTCCGCCGCTGGTGATCGACAGCGTGCAGACGACGACCGCACTGCTCGATGAGATCGAGGTGGCGCTCGAGCAGACGGGGCGGCTGATCGACACGACGCCGGCGGGGCTGTGGGACCAGGTGGAGGCGATCCGCGCCGCGGCAGAGTCGCGCCTGAACGGGGCGCTCGTTGATGAGACGGGGCGCTCGTGGGCGGACATGACGCTGCTGCGGTTCGAGATGGTGGGGCAGTTGTGTCGGGGGCGGGTGGTGAGTGTGGGGTATGAGGCGGTGTATGTGCGGCTGGCATAGTGGCTCCCTCTCCCCTTGGGGGAGAGGGTTGGGGTGAGGGGTCTGCAGCCGCGAGCGAAGCGAGCATCGATTCAGAAGCGGAGGCTCGCTTTGCTCGCGAACTGATTGAAACCCCTCACCCGATTCGCTTCGCTCATCGACCTCTCCCCCAAGGGGAGAGGTTGCGGAGCGAGGAAGGAGAAGAGTGATGGAGCAGGAGTTGGCGGCGATGGCGGCGCAGTTCGGCGCCGCGGGGTTGATCGCGTGGATGTGGCTGACGGAGCGCCGGCACTCGTCGGCGCGGGATCGGCAGCTGTCAGAAGCGCACGAGCGGATGCTCGAGCAGCGCACGGCGCTCGAGCAGTTGCTGCGCGTGATCGGGGAGAACACGGTGGCGTTGACGGGGCTGGGGAGCGGGCAGGCTCGAATTGCAGAGGCGATCGAGCGGCTCGGAAGAGACGCAGAGACAGAGAGACGAAGAGACGAAGTGGGGGAGGTTGTGCGGAAGGCGCGTTAGGCCTGGGCCAGCATCTCGGCGATGAGGCGCACGCCGAAACCGGTGGGCAGTTTGGCGGCGAATGGGCCGCTGTCGGTGTCGGCGATGTGGGTGCCGGCGATGTCGAGGTGGCACCAGGGGATGTTGGGCTTGACGAAGTAGGAGAGGAAGATCGGAAGAG
>JBICHM010000036.1:0-3231 GCA_043101835.1 Phycisphaerales bacterium
CCCCCCTTCCGCACCCGAGACGAGGCCTTCGATCGCCATGCCACAGGCCACCGCCATCAGTCCCCTCCGCGAGACCGTCGAGGAGTTCCTCTCCGCCGAGCGCGAGATCCGCCAGGGCGGGGGCGTGAAGGCCATCGAACGCCAGCACAAGAACGGGCGCCTCACCGCGCGCGAGCGCATCGAGCGACTCATCGACACCGGCGACGGCGCGCCCCGCTTCGCCGAGCTCGGCCTCTGGGCCGCGTACGGGATGTACGAGGAGCACGGCGGCGCCCCGGCCGCGGGCGTCGTCACCGGCGTCGGGTCCGTCGCCGGGCGCCTGTGCATGATCATCGCCAACGACGCCACCGTGAAGGCCGGCGCGTTCTTCCCGATGACCTGCAAGAAGATCATCCGCGCCCAGCGCATTGCGCAGATGGCGCGACTGCCGCTCCTCTACCTCGTCGATTCCGCCGGCGTCTTCCTGCCGCTGCAGGAGGATGTCTTCCCCGACACCGACGACTTCGGGCGCATCTTCCGCAACAACGCCGTCATCAGCGCCGACGGCATCCCGCAGATCGCGGCGATCATGGGCTTCTGCGTCGCCGGCGGCGGCTACCTGCCCGTCCTCTGCGACAAACTGCTCATGACCGAGGGCAGCGGGCTCTATCTCGCCGGCCCCGCGCTTGTGAAGGCCGCGATCGGGCAGGAGGTCGACAGCGAAGACCTCGGCGGCGCTTCGATGCACGCCGAGATCAGCGGCACCATCGACTTCAAGGAGAAGGACGACGAGTCCTGCCTCGCGCGCCTCCGTTCGCTGATGGAGATCGAGCAGTCCGCCCCCCCGCTGCCCGCGCCCCCCTTCGAGGCCGCCGCGCCCGAGCGCAAGCCCGAGGCGGTGTACGAGATCTTCCAGAGCGAGGGCGCCAAGCAGTACGACATGCTCGAGCTGCTCTCGTGCATCGTCGATGGCGGGACGCTGCACGAGTACAAGGCCGACTACGGCAAGTCGATCGTCTGCGCCTACGCGCGCATCGGCGGGCGCCCCTGCGGCGTCGTCGCCAACCAGCGCAAGCTCACCCAGAAGAAGATGCCCGGCGGCAAGGCCGGCCCCTCCACCGCCGTCAACATGCCGGCGGTCATCTACGACGACTCCGCCGACAAGGCGGCGCGGTTCATCATGGACTGCAACCAGTCGCGCCTGCCGCTGGTCTTCGTGCACGACACCACCGGTTTCATGGTTGGTCGCGACAGCGAGCAGGGCGGCATCATCCGCGCCGGCGCGAAGATGGTGAACGCCATGAGCAACTGCGTGGTGCCAAAGATCGCGCTGATCGTCGGCGGCTCCTACGGCGCCGGCAACTACGCCATGTGCGGGCGCGCCTTCGACCCATTCCTCACCTACGCCTGGCCCGGCAGCAAGTGCGCCGTGATGGGCGCCGCGCAGGCGACGGGCGTGCTGGCGATGATCGAGGAGCGCAGCCGCGAGCGCAAGGGTGAGCAGATCGACGAGGCCACGCACACCGCGATCCTCGACGCGGTGCGCGCCTCGTACACCGAGCAGCAGGACATCCGCAACGGCGCCGCGCGAGGCTGGGTGGACCGCATCATCGAGCCGCACCGAACGCGCGACGAACTCGCGCAGGCGCTCGCGATGGCGGCGCACTGGCCGAGCGAGCGCGAGTTCCGGACGGGCGTGTTGCAGACCTGATCCGAACCGCGATCGAAAGATCGCGGCCCGTTGGACGACCAATGCGCGATCGGGGTCGCGATCTCTCGATCGCGGCTCAGTCACACCGCGCAAACAACAGCGGCGACCCGCATCCGGGTCGCCGCTGGAGGAAGTTCGTCGCAGAGAATCGTCAGCTCAGAGGCACGGGCCCCATGCGCCGAGCAGCAGGCCGAGGTCGGCGCCATCGACCGTGCCGGAGCCGTTGAGGTCGGCCGGGCCGGGTCCGCCCCAGGCGCCCAGCAGCAGGCCGAGGTCGGCGCCGTCCACCTGGCCGTCGCCGTTGAGGTCGCCGGTGCAGGTGAAGCCGACGAAGAACGAGGCATCGTCGAGGTTGACCCACCCGATGTTCTCGCCCCAGGCGTAGCCGCGGAGGCGGACGGCGACATCATCGAAGCGCGCGCCGTCCACGCCGATGAAGGGCGTGGTGCCGAAGTTGATCCAGCCGACGTTCTCGCCCCAGGCGTAGCCGGACATCTCGCCGGTGCCGGGGTCGATGTTCACGCCGAAGTCGGCGGCGCTGGTGTTGGCGTACGAGACGCCGTTGGCGGGCGTGCCGTCGCCGAGGTTGATCCAGCCGATGTTCTCGCCCCACACGAAGCCGCCCATGTACGACGCGGCGAGGAAGACCTCATTCGGCGAGGCGGTGTCGCCCCAGTTGAGCCAGCCGGCGTTCTCCGACCAGGCCCACTGGTTCGTTGGGCTCACGTCGAGCTGGGCCAGCGCGCCGGAGGAGGCGAGCATCGCGCCAGCAGCGGCGAGCATGATTCGGGTTGCGTTCGTCTGTGCCATGTCGGAATCTCCCCTTCGATTCGAAGGCGCGGACACCCCCTGCGGGGTGATGAGGCTGGTTCCGACGCCCATCCGGAGGTCGGAATCGACTCCCGCAGCGTCATGTACAGTAACGACAAGCGCGCCCCGGACGGGCGCCGGAAATTCCAGATTTTTGCCGCGCCGGTCCATCCCAAGGCGACGCCACCCATGTCCGATCGCGTTCACATCACCGATGTCGCCCCGCGCGACGGCCTGCAGAACGAGCGCGGCTTTGTGCCCACGCCGGAGAAGATCCGCCTCGTCGGCCTGCTCGCCGACGCCGGTGTCGACGCCGTCGAGGTGACAAGCTTCGTCTCACCCAAGTGGATCCCCCAGCTCGCCGACGCCGAGGAGGTCTTCGAGCGCGTGCTCGAGCTGTTCGCCTCACGCGACACCGCCCCGGCGATCTCCGCGCTCGTGCCCAACGAGAAGGGGCTGGATCGCGCCACGCGATTCCACACGCCGGACCGCCCGCTGCAGATCGGCCTCTTCACCGCGGCGAGCGAGACCTTCTGCGCCCGGAATTTGAACGCCTCGATCGACGAGACGATCGAGCGCTTCCAGACGGTCGTGCCCCGCGCGCTCGATCAAGGCATGCGGATTCGCTGCTACATCTCCTGCGCCGTCGCGTGCCCGTTCGAAGGCGCCGTTGCGCCGCGCGCCGTTCGCGCCGTCGCCGAAAAGTGCATCGCGCTCGCGCCCGATGCGTT
>JBICHM010000037.1:0-6931 GCA_043101835.1 Phycisphaerales bacterium
GCTTCACCGGCCCGCTCGACCCTGCCGAACTCGACGCCGTCGAAGCGATGTGCGCCGAGCGCGCGATCCCCGTCCAGCTCGAACTCTCATCGCTCGCCGACGCCTCCATCGCGCCGATGCTCACGGACCGCGCCTACCGCCTCGTCGGCTTCGAGAATGTCCTCGGCATGGCCCTGCCCGCCGATCGCGCGCCACGGCCCGCGCCCGGTGTCGCCGTCGAGATCTGCGCCGACGATCGCGCCGCCGACTGGCTCGACGCAGTCGTCACCGGCTTCGCCTCGCCCGACGCCGAGGGCGTGCCCAGCCACGAGTCCTTCCCGCGCGACATCATCGAAGCCGCGATCGCCGATATGGCCGGCGCCGCCGGCCTCTCTCGCTACATCGCCACCCTCGACGGCGTCCTCGCCGGCGGCGCCAGCATGCGCACCTGCGACGGCGTCGCGCACCTCTGCGGCGCCGCGACACTCCCAGCCAGTCGTCGGCGCGGCGTTCAGACCGCGCTCCTCCACCAACGACTCGCCGACGCCGCCGACGCAGGCTGCGACCTCGCTGTCGTCACCACCCAGCCCGGCTCGCCCTCGCAGCGCAACGCGCAGGCGCGAGGATTCGAACCGCTCTACGTGCGCGCAGTCCTCGTGCGCACGCCGTGAACGCCCAGGCGTTCACCGCTGCATATACGAGCCGTAGTTGAAGATCCGCCAGCGCGAGTGCATCCCGTTCGAATACCGCACCTGCACTTCAAAGAGATGCGGCCGGACATCCTGCACGTGCAGGTAGCCCACATCCACACGCATCCATCCCTGGCGATCGCCGAGCAGACTGCGGATCTCCGCCTCCATCCGCTTGTACTCGCCGCCGGCCCCGCTGTTCTGATGGCCGTGCATCGGCACAACATTGCCCGCGTCGGCGTCCCCCGGGCCCCCGAACTGGTCGGCGATCAGGTGCCCGTGATGGTCGAACGCCGACCGGTTCGCGCCCGCGTGGGGCGCGCGACCAGGAATTATCCGGATCGGCCCTTCAATCGATGCGGTCCGCGCCTGTCCACTCGGCAGCCGGTCCTCCGTCACCGTGTAGACCAGCCCGCCCTTGCCCCTGACCGCTCGCTTCGCTCGCATGGCTCGATCTCCCCGAGAAGGCCCTCGCGCGACGCCTTACGCTAGCGCGCCTGCGCAGCCGACACCGCACCCCTTCACAGGGGTATCCGCTCGAGCCGCGGCCCCGAACACCGCGCCGGCCGCATCCGTCCAACAAGCCGGACCGAAACCGCCCCGACTGGAGCCCGTCCTGCCCACCCGCCGCGCCATCCCGCTCGCCACCGCGCTCGCGCTCGCCGGCCTCGTCGGCGCCGCGACGCCCGACCGCGCGCCGGATCCGGACGCCGGGCGACGCTACCTCCTCGAAGGCGACTACATCGGCTCCGGCATCCCCATCGCGCTCTGGCGCGCCATCACCTTTGGCCGCCCGCCGGCGCCCTCCCCGATCGCGCGCGACGCCGTCGATCCCACCGTGCCGATCGACATGAACCAGTTCACCACGCCCGAGGGCGCGGAGGTCGTCGGCGGCGTCAACTGCCTCGCCTGCCACGCCTCGCAGTTCCGGGGCGACTTCGTCGTCGGCATGGGCAACTCCCTCGCCGACTGGACCGGCTCCGGACCCGATGTCGCCCCCATGCAGGCGCTCGGGTCCGTCCTGCTCCGCGAAGGCAGCGCCGAACGCATCGCCTTCGACCGCTTCCTCCGCGGCGCCGGCGCGCTCCGCGGCGCCACAACCGCGCCCGTCCGAGGGCTCACCCCCGCGTTCCGCATCGAGGAAGTCGCCGCCGCCCGGCGCGACCCCGCCACCCTCGCCTGGACCGACGATCCGCAGTTCCCCGTCGCCGACGGCGTCGTCGCCACCGATGTCCCCGCGTGGTGGGGGGTGAAGAAGAAAGCCGCGCTCTACTACAACGGCATGGGCGAGGGCGACTTCGCGCGCCTCATCCAGCAGATCGGCGTTGTGATGATCGAGGATGCGCACCACGCCGAGCTGCTCCTCGACGACATGCGCGACCTGCTCGCCTACATCGAGACGCTCGAGCCCCCGCGCTATCCCGGCCCGATCGATCGCGTGCTCGCCGCCCGGGGCGAAGCCGTCTTCCTCGCCAACTGCGCCGACTGTCACGGAACCTACGGCGCCGAGTGGACCTACCCCACGAAGCGCGTGCCCGTCGATGTCGTCGGAACCGACCCGCGCTACGCGCAGACGATTCTCGAGAGCGGCCTCCACGACTGGTTCAATCAATCGTGGTTCGCCGCCGACGGCGTCACACGCGCAACCCCCGAACTCGCCTACGTCGCTCCGCCACTCGACGGCGTCTGGGCCACCGCGCCCTACTTCCACAACGGCAGCGTGCCGACACTCGACCTCGTCCTCGACAGCGCGCGCCGCCCCGATCGCTGGCGCCGATCCTTCGACAGCGCCGACTACCAGCTCGACCCGCCCGGCTGGCGATACGAGGAAGTCCCGCCCGACGGCGTCGATGCGAAGACCTACGACACTGCCCTTCCCGGCGCCGGAAACGGCGGCCACACCTTCGGCGACGACCTCACCGACGCCGACCGGCGCGCCCTCATCGAATACCTCAAGACGCTCTAAGAGGTTCGGCGGATCTATCGGTACACTCCGGTCCGTGTCCGAGTCGCACCCCGACCAGATCGGCGCCTACACCATCGACCGCGAACTCGGGCGCGGCGGCATGGGCGTCGTGTATCTCGGGCGCGACACCCGTCTCGACCGGCGCGTCGCCGTGAAGGCCCTCCCCGAGCACCTGGCCCACGACCCCGACCGCCTCGCGCGCTTCGAGCGCGAAGCGCGCACGCTCGCGAGCCTGAGCCACCCGAATGTCGCCGGCATCTACGGCGTCGAGGAGCACGGCGGCGCCCGATTCCTCGTGCTCGAGTTTGTCGAAGGCGAATCTCTCGCCGAGCGCCTCGATCGTGGCCCGCTCGCGCCCGATGAGGCGATCGATGTCGCCGCGCAGATCGCCGCCGGCCTCGAGGCCGCCCACGACGCCGGCGTCATCCATCGAGATCTCAAGCCGGGCAACATCATGGTCACCCCCGACGGCCAGGCCAAGATCCTCGACTTCGGCCTCGCGCGCACCGACGACAGCGCATCGTCGAGCGCGATGGACGAGAGCCCCACGCTCACCAGCCCCGCGCCGCAGCACTCGCCCACCGTCCCCGGCGTCATCCTCGGCACCGCCGCATACATGAGCCCCGAACAGGCACGCGGGCGGCGCGTCGACAAACGCACCGACATCTGGTCCTTCGGCGTCGTGCTCTTCGAGATGCTCCGCGGCGCCAGCCCCTTCGCCGGCGAGACCGTCACCGACTCCATCGGCGCAATCCTGCACAAGGACATCGACCTCGCGCAACTGCCCCCCGGCACGCCCGCAGGCGTCGAGCGCGTGCTCCGCCGCTGCCTCGAACGCGACCGCACGAAGCGCCTGCGCGATATCGGCGATGCTCGCCTCGAACTGCTCGAAGCCGACGCGCCGCCGGCGCACGCCGATGCGCCGCTGCGCCGCGCAGCGCTCTGGCCCTTCGCCCTCATCGCCGGGCTCGCCCTCGGCGGCGCGGGCGTCTGGGCGCTCGCGCCGAGCGGCGGCGGGCCGGACGCGCTCCCTGAGCCCCGGCGCTACTCGATCTCGCTGCCGGAAAGCGCGCCGATCGCGCCGCCCTCAGCGTATCCCTTCGGCGTCGCGCGCCGCTTTTTTGATCTCTCGCCAAACGGAGACGCGATGGCGTACTCGGCGCTGGTCGACGGCGCGATGTCCCTGTACACGCGCGACATGGCGACCGGCGAGGTGTCGCCGGTCACCGGGGGAAGCGACGGCTTCAGCCCCGCGTACGCAAAGAATGGCCGACGACTGGCCTTCTTCGCCAACGAGAGAATGCTCACACTCGATCTCGACGGCCCTGCGCAACCCCAAACGGTCGTCGATGCAAGCTCGCCCGGCGGCGCGGTCTGGTCGAGCGACGGCACGATCTACTACAGCCCCGCAGAGATGGCGCCGATCATGGCGATCCCGTCCGCCGGCGGCACGCCGCGCAAGGCAGCGTCCTCGCGCGCCGTCGGGAACAGCCTTCGCGAGCCGGTGTTGACTCCTGACGAACGAAGCCTGCTCTACACGGATTATCTCGGGGGGATCGGTGTGTACGCGATGTCGATCGACGCCGCAGAGAATGAACAGCCGCGCCTCGTGGCCGGGGACGCCGCGAACGGGCGCGTGACACCGGACGGCTACCTGCTCTTCACGCGCGACAACCGGCTGATGGGCGTGCGAATCGATCCTGAGACGCTCGAGATCGTCGGCGACCCGGTCACGCTGGTGTCGTCCGTTCGCATGAGCTGGGGGCGCGGTCAGTGGGCGCTCTCGAACGACGACGCGCTGGTCTATGCCGAGGGGATCAACGACGAGACCGCCGAGTTCGTCTGGCGGCGCGCAAACGGATCGACTGATCGGCTCGACCTCGGGCTCCGCCAGTTTGTCGCCTTCGCGCTCTCGCCGGACGGCCGTCGGCTCGCCACGCCCATCGCCGACGGGCGCGATCAGGACATCTGGCTCTACGACCTCGACCGCCCGCAGACACCAGCGCGCATCACCTTCGGCGGCGTGTACAACGGCGCGCAGTGGTCGAGCGACGGACGCCACCTGCTCTTCACCGAGTTTCTCGAAGACGGCGGCAGCCGCATCCTCGCGAAGGACATCCGCTCCGGCGCACCTCCCTTCGTGATTCACGAGTCCCCGTTGCGGTGGATGGTCCAGCAGCACCACGCGCCCTCCGGTGAGCTTCTGGTCGTCGCGGTGACGCCGGAAAACGGCCTCGACCTGATGCGCGGCGTCGTCGATCTCGCCGCGGGCGAAGGCGCAACGCTCGAGCGGATCGAGCCGCTCCGCGCGACCCGCTACGGCGAGCCCTTCGCCGCCATCTCGCCCGATCGCCGGTGGATCGTCGCCAACTCCGACGAGACGGGCAGGTGGGAGCTGTACCTCTCGTCCTATCCAGAATTCGAATCGCGCGTCCAGATCTCGACGGATGGCGCGGAAGAGCCACGCTGGACCGCCGACGGCTCGCGCGTCATCTACCGCTGGAACGACACCTGGTACGAGGTCGAGGTGACGACCGAGCCCCGCCTGACGGCCAGCCCGCCGCGCGTCATCGCGCAGGGTCCCTACATCAATGTCGCCGGCTATTCCTGGGACATGACCGGCGACGGCGAGAACCTGCTCCTCCTCGAGGGGCCGCAGCAGGACGCACCCGTCACCGAACTGCAAGTCATCACCAACTTCACGACGGAACTGCGTCGGCGCCTCGGCGACGCCTCCCGCTGAGCCGGGCAGATTTCTCGGGGCCGCGGGAATACGCCGCCCGGCCCGGGGGTCTGTGCCGCTGGTTGTGTACCGATCGTTCGGTATCCATCAGCAGCCCCGATCCCCAGGAGCCCTGCCATGCCCCGCGCCGCATCCGTCGCCGCCGCCACAGCCGCCGTAGCCCTCATCGGCGTTCACGGCGCCCGCGCTGATCACCCCGCCGCCATCCGCTACGGGACCGTCGAAGTCGACGGGCGGGAGATCTTCTATCGCGAGGGGGGCGACCCCGACGCCCCGAAGATCGTCCTCCTCCACGGCTTCCCGACCTCGTCGCAGATGTACGACGAACTCATCCGCGACCTCGCGGGCGAGTTCCACCTCATCGCGCCCGACTTCCCCGGCTTCGGCCAGAGCAGCATGCCCAGCCGCGGCGAGTACGACTACACCTTCGACCACCTCGCCGCCGACATGCGCGCCGTTCTCGAAGCCAGGGGCTTCGACCGCTACGTGCTCTATGTCATGGACTACGGCGCCCCCGTCGGCTTCCGCATCGCCACCGCGCACCCCGAACGCGTCCGCGGCCTCATCGTGCAGAACGGCAACGCTTACGAAGAAGGCCTCGCCGCGTTCTGGGACCCCATCAAGGCGTACTGGGCGTCGAACGCGCAGCCCGAACGTGATGCGCTCCGCGCCTTCCTGACGCGCGACGCCACCATCTGGCAGTACACCCACGGTACGCGCAACCCCGCGTCGATCAACCCCGACAACTGGGGCATCGACCAGCCCCTGCTCGACCGGCCCGGCAACGACGAGATCCAGCTCGACCTCTTCCTCGACTACGGCACGAACCCGGCGCTCTACCCCGCATGGCAGCAGTGGATGCGCGAGGCCCAGCCGCCGACCCTGATCGTGTGGGGGAAGAACGACGAGATCTTCCCCGCCTCGGGCGCCACGCCCTACCTGCGCGACCTGCCCGACGCCGAGCTGCACCTGCTCGACACCGGTCATTTCGCCCTCGAAGAGGAGGGCGACTTCATCGCCGAGCGCATCCGCAACTTCATGCGCACAAGAATCGCGAATTGATCCGCCCCCCGGCACGCGGCTCCCGGCGCCCGCGCTCGAACCGAGCGCTGGCGCCGCGGTCGATCGCCAGATAGGGAGTTTTTCCGGGGTCGGAATTTGTTTGTTTCTCCCCCTGGGGGCGCCGGATACTTGCGCGATCCCCTGAGAGGAGATCCCCGCAATGTCAGTTCGTCACCTGAGCGTTCTTGGCACGATGTTCGTGTGCGCGGTCGCCACCGCCGGCGACCTCAACCCGCCCCCCGGTGCAGTGTCCCCGACGATGCTCCCGCTCGATCGCATCGAGCCGCGCGTCTGCGTGAACGACCTCGCCGGCTCGGCCGATGCGATGCATGTCATCACGCAGCCGGGCGTCTACTTCGTCGGCGCCGACATCGCCGCCGGACCCGGCATGAGCGCGATCGTCATTGATGTTGCGCCCGGCCTGGTCGGCCAGGTCGTCCTCGATCTCGGCGGCTTCACGCTGCACGGCGCCGGCGGCGGCGGGGGCGCCAG
>JBICHM010000038.1:0-15410 GCA_043101835.1 Phycisphaerales bacterium
ACCAGCCGCGGCGCGCTCTTTGACACGGCCGCCGTGGTGGAAGGGCTCAAGTCAGGACAGATTGGCGCACTCGGCATCGACGTCTACGAGGAGGAGGCCGACCTCTTCTTCCGCGATCTCTCCGACCAGATCATCAGCGACGACGTCTTCGCCCGCCTCATGACCTTTCCGAACGTCCTCATCACCGCCCACCAGGCGTTCTTCACGCGTGAGGCGCTCGATGCAATTGCCCAGACCACAATCGGCAATATCACTGACTTCGAACGCGCATCGCCGAATCCCGACAACCGGGTGACGATGGCGCTGGTCGCCGGCGAGTAGCCGAGCACGACGACCTCCGACCGGCTACCCTTTGCCTCCACCCGACCCACGACTCCCGATTTCTGGGTAACCCCGCGAACGCTGACCGACAGTGCTTCTACCCGAAGCGCCGCAGCGCCCCGAATCGGGAAGGAGCAGCCGCCCTCATGACGACCTCAGCGACGAACCACCCCCTTCGGGCGGCAGTCGGCGCCTCCGCCGACCGACCGAAGCGCGCCGAGCGACCCGAAGAAAACCTCGATATGCCCGCCGGCCTCCCCCTGGGCACCCGAGTCGCCAACCTGATCGTCATCCTCGTGCCCCTCGCCGGCCTCCTGGCGGCCATGGTCTATGCCTGGGGCTGGGGCCTCGGCTGGACCGAGCTGGCCATCCTCGCCGTCATGTACGCCGTCACGGGCTTCGGCGTCACCATCGGCTACCACCGCCTCTTCACACACCGGTCGTTTGAGGCCGGGCCGGTGCTGACCACGCTCTTGGGCGTCGCGGGCTCGATGTCGGTCGAAGGCTCGATCCTCCGATGGGTCTCCTTCCACCGCGCCCACCACCAGCACAGCGATCAGCATGACGATCCGCATTCTCCCCACAACCATGGGGGTGGATTCCGCAACATCCTCCGCGGCGCCTGGCACGCCCACGCCGGCTGGATGTTCGAGACCGTCACCCCCGATCTCGATCGCTACGTGCCCGACCTCCGCAAGGACCCCCTCGTCCGCACGCTCAGCCGCCTCTTCCCGCTCTGGGCAGCGCTCGGCCTCATCATCCCCGCCGTCGCCGGCGGGCTGATCACCATGTCCTGGACCGGCGCCTTCCTCGGCTTCCTCTGGGGCGGGCTCGTGCGCGTCCTCCTCGTCCACCACGTGACCTGGAGCGTCAACTCGATCTGCCACCTCTGGGGCACCCGCCCGTACCGCAGCCACGACGAGAGCCGCAACAACGTCATCGTCGGCGTCCTCGCCCTCGGCGAGGGGTGGCACAACAACCACCACGCCTTCCCGACCAGCGCCCGCCACGGGCTGCACTGGTGGCAGATTGACCTCTCCTGGATCGTCATCTGGGCCATGAAGAAGGTCGGCCTCGTCCGCAAGGTCCGCGTGCCCACGGCCGATCGCCTCGAGGCAAAGCGCAACGGGACCGACATCGCGACGCCCGCCGAACCGGCCGCCTGAGCGACCACCTCACCCGACGAGCTGCGCGACCCGCTCCCGCAGCGCCGGAAGCGCCTCCGCCCCGAACCACGGGTGCTTCTTCAGCCAGATATTGTTGCGCGGCGACGGGTGCGGCAGCGCGATGCGCTCCGGCAGCAACGCCGCGTGCGCACGCGCGGCGTCGGTGATCGACCCGTACGCCCCGTCGATGTACCGCTCCAATGCATACCGCCCGATGAGCACGGTCAGCTCGATCCTGCGCATCCCGCGCAGCAGCCGCTCGTGCCATAACGGCGCGCACTCCGCGCGCGGCGCCATATCGCCTGACGCGCCCTTCCCCGGGTAGCAGAACCCCATGGGCACGAGCGCAACCAGGCGCGCGTCGTAGAACTGCGCATCGGTCAGCCCCAGCCACTCGCGCAGACGCCGCCCGCTGGCGTCGTCCCACGGCGTGCCGCTGCGGTGCGCCGCAGCCCCCGGCGCCTGCCCGATGATCACGATCCGGCTCGAGGCCGCGCCCTGCACCAGCGGACGCGCCCCCTCGGGCAGCTCCGCATCGCACACCCGGCACGCGCGGGCCTCTTCGAGCAGTTGCGGCAATCGCATCGGCTGAACCTCCCCTGCAGTATCGCGAAACGAAATGGCGGCGCCGCCCCCGGAAGGGCGACGCCGCCGGAGCACCACCATACGAGTCACAAAGTCACTCGCCGGAGACCTTCGTCCAGTGCGAGTTCGACTTGCGCACGAGCGTGTGGTCGTCGCCCTGCTCCCACAGCGACGACGCATCGATCTGCTCGTTGTTCAGGAAGAGGTAGAGCCGGTCATCGATGATCTTGAACTTCGTCGGATCGACCGGGAACTTGTCCTCGACGCTCATGCCGAACGCGCACCACCCGCCGCACTGCGGCTCGTAGCGATCCGGGTTCTCGTTGAACATCTCGACCTGCTTGGCGCTGGTCAGGTGGTAAGTCACGCCGTTGTGCTCGACAGCGAAGCGCGGGTCGCCCTGCTCCGGCCGGCCCGTCGTGAAGTACGACACCGGGCTGTACCCCTCCAGCCCAACGCCGCTGGCCGGCACGTTGCGCCCGCCGATGTACGCGCGGCTCTCGCCCTGCTTCGACCAGTAGGCGTCGGCCTTCGCCTTCACCTCCGTGAAGTTGGCGTTGTTCCAGAGTTCCTGCGCATCCACCTCGTCGTTGTTGAGGAACAGGTGGGTCCGCCCGCCGATCACCTTGAATGAGGTCGGATCGGGGATGAACTTCGAATCGACCGAGCAGCCGAAGGCGCAGAAGCCGCCGTAGGCCGGCAGGTAGCGCTCGGGGCTGGCGAGGAAGGTCTCGCGCTGGCGGTTCGATGTGAAGAAGTAGGTCACGCCGTCGTGTTCGGCGCTGAAACGCGGCGAGCCGGGCTCGGCCCGGTTGTTCTGCAGGTACGACACCGGGCTGTACCCGGCCAGGCCGAGGTTGATCGTGTGCGGCGCAACGGCGACCTCGGTCGAGCCGGCGTGGGACGCGCTCGTCGGTCCGGCGGCGATCGCGCTGGCGACGCCGACGCCCGACAGGAGCATGGAAGCGGTGATTACGGTGGAAGCGAAACGGCGCATGGGCGCACTCCTTGTGCTTCGTTGACATGCAGACAGCAGCCGCGCGAGGACGGACCACGGCGATCCGCGCAACGCTCGCGAGGCAGGTCATTCGGATGTGGTGGTTGCGCGTCAGCCACCCAAGCACTCCGGCCGGGCGGGCGCGCACGATCCCCGTCAGGGGGAGTCCGGCGCTAGAAGAGCGTCAGACCGGTGCCGTTGAGCGACCCCTGCAGCGCATCGCGTCGGTCGCAACGGACGGAGTGGGATGGATCCGGGACGGGACGCATCGTGCGGGGCCAACACACCTCACCCAACGACTATTCCGGGCCCGACCGCATTCCCGGCAAAGCCGTCGGAACGCGGCGCAGCGCGCCGGGCGGGCGGTCTGTAGAATCCTCGTCGACCGCCGCTCGGCGGACCGATGCGCATGGACGACCAGGCACTCGATTTCACTGCGATGACCGTCACCCTGCTGGGGGGGCTGGCCATCTTCCTCTACGGCATGGGGACGATGACCGACGCCCTCAAGGCCGTCGCCGGCGCCGGCATGAAGGACCTGCTCGGGCGCCTGACGCGCAACCGATTCAGCGGGGCGATCTCCGGCGCGCTCGTCACCGCCGTCATCCAGTCCTCCAGCGTCACCACTGTGCTCGTGGTCGGCTTCGTCTCGGCCGGGCTCATGAACCTCACGCAGGCCGTCGGCGTGATCATGGGCGCCAACATCGGCACGACCATCACCGCGCAGATCATCGCCTTCAAGGTCACCGACTACGCCCTGGCGATGGTCGCCCTCGGCTTCACCGGCTTTGCGCTCTCGCGCCGACCGACGGTCCGGCAGATCGGCGCGATGCTCCTCGGCCTCGGATTCATCTTCCTGGGCATGGGGATGATGAGCGAGGCGACCAACCCGCTGCGCACCTACGAGCCGTTCGTCCAGTTCATGGCCGGCGCCGAGCGCCCCCTGCTCGCGATGCTCGCCGCGGCGGTCTTCACCGCGCTCGTTCAGAGCTCCTCGGCCACCACCGGCGTCGTCATCGTCCTCGCCAGCCAGGGGTTCATCACCCTCGAAACCGGCATCGCGCTCGCGCTCGGCGCCAACATCGGCACCTGCGTCACGGCCATGCTCGCTGCGATCGGCAAACCTCGCGCCGCGCTCCAGACCGCCACCGTCCACCTGCTCTTCAACACGCTCGGCGCGATGCTCTGGGTGTTCCTCATCCCAGTGCTCGCCTCGGTGGTGCGCGAGATCTCGCCCGCCTCACCAAACCTCGAGGGCGCCGAACGCCTCGCCGCCGAGACGCCCCGGCAGATCGCCAACGCCCACACACTCTTCAACGTGGCGAACACCGTCATCTTCATCGGCTTCACCGGATCGCTGGCGCGCCTCGTGCAGCGGATCGTCCCGGATCGCCCGGAGCCCGCCCGAGCGAACGCCACCCCCGCATACCTCGACGATGTTTACCTCGCCACCACGCCCATGGCTCTCGGGCAGGTGCGTCTCGAAGTCGCGCGCCTCGGCGATCAGGTCTGCGCCATGGTGCGCGACACCGCGCCGATGCCAGGCGGGCAGCGCGCCGATCTCGCCGGCCGGCTCGCCGTCGCCGCGCGGGATGTGCGCGAGCTCCGAGCCGCAATCGTCCGCTACGCCCGACGCATGCTCACCGGGACGACAGCGCCCGCCGAGGTCGACACTCTCGAAGACCTCCTCATGGCCGCGAGCCACCTGCATTCCATCGCCGACACCATCGCGCTCAACCTCGCCGCGGTCGCAACAGAGTGGCGGTCGCGCGGCCTGCAGGCCAGCGACGAAACCCGCCGCCAGGCCATCGACCTGCACGGCGCGATCGTCGAGGCGCTCGAAGACACCGTCCGCGCAATCCGCGACGCCGACCTCGACGCCGCCGCCCGCGCCATCGGCGCCAAGCAGCGCATCGACAACCTCGCCGACCGCCTCGCCCGCCACGTCACCATGCGCCTGACGAGCGACACGCCCGAGCGCGAGGCCACCTACCGTCTCGAACTCGCCTGGATCGAACTCGCCAAACGCCTCTACTACTTTGCCAAGCGCGCCGCCAAGACGATCGACGCCACCAACCCGGGACCCGACAACCCGCAGCCCGGCGCCACGGCGGCGTCGATCACCGAGACCCCCCACTCGGAAGCCCCGCATGCTTGAGCAGTTCGAGCGCAGCGCCGAGTGCTCGAAGGCCGACTTCGACGCCGCCGAGCCCGGCCTGCGCGTCGACCTGCTCAACGTCCAGACCGACCTCCACGAATCCGGCGCACAGGTGCTCATCGTCATCGCGGGCGACGACCGCCTCGCGACAGAGGAGATGGTCGACCTCGTCAACGAGTGGATGGACGCGCGCCTCATCGACACCGAATCCTTCGAGCGTCCCGACGACACCGAACAGCGCATGCCGCGCTTCTGGCGGTTCTGGCGCGTTGCGCCCACCGCGGGTCGCATCGCGCTCTTCCACCACGCCTGGGCGACCTCGCTCATCACGCAGCGACTGCTCGAGGAGATTGACGACGACGCATTCGAACGCGGCCTGCGCCACGCCGCCTGGTTCGAGCGCGAGATGGTCGCCGGCGCCGTCGTTGTCCTCAAGTTCTGGCTGCACCTCCCCGACAAGGCGCGCAAGAGCCGCCTCAAGCGCGCACGCCGCCATCCGCGAGCCGAATGGCAGATTGAGGAGCGCGACTTCTTTGTCGGCGAGCGGATCGACGAGATCATGCCCCTCGCCGAGCGCCTGCTTCGCGCCACCGACACCCCGGGCGCGCCGTGGCACATCGTCGAGTCGTCCGACGACCGCCACCGCGACCTGACCGTAATGACCACGATCCGCGACGCGCTTCAGCGCCGCGCACAGCAGCCCGCCGCGCCGTCGGCGCCCGCGCCGCCACCGCCGGCGACAATTCCCGATGCGCTCGACGCAGTCGAGCTCGACCGCGCCGTCCCGACGCCCGAGTACAACGAACGCCTCGAACGTGCACAGGAGCGCCTGCACACCCTGTCGCTGGAGTCACGACGCGCGGACCTTTCGAGCGTGCTTGTCTTTGAGGGGTGGGACGCCGCGGGCAAGGGCGGCGCCATCCGGCGGCTCACCCGCGCCATGCCGGCGCGGAACTATCGCGTCGTCCGTATCGCCGCGCCAACCGAGGAGGAGCGCGCCCGGCACTACCTCTGGCGTTTCTGGCGACGGCTCCCCCTGCCGGGGCGGATGACCATCTTCGACCGCTCCTGGTACGGACGCGTGCTCGTCGAGCGCGTCGAAGGCTTCGCCCGCGAAGACGAGTGGCGGCGCGCGTACGCCGAGATCGTCGACTTCGAGGCCCAGCTGGTCGAGCACGGCGTGGTCCTGTGCAAGTTCTGGCTGCACATCGACGCCGACGAGCAGCAGCGCCGCTTCGAGGCGCGCGCCGAGAGCCCCTACAAGAAGCACAAGCTCACGCCCGAGGACCACCGCAACCGCAAGCAACGTCCCGCGTACGAAGCCGCGGTCAACGAGATGCTTGCCCGAACGGTCGCCCCCGGCGCTCCCTGGACGCTGGTCGGCGCCACCGACAAACGCTGGGCGCGCCTCCGTGTGCTCGACACCGTCTGCGACGCGCTCGAAGCGGCGCTCAGCAGACGGGGCGCCGATCACTGAGTGCGCGATGCGTGCCGGATCGCGCGCATGACCGCCGCGGTCACCCGATCGCAGCGGGCGCCGTCGAACCGATACACCCCCTCCAGCTCCGCGCCCAGCTCTTCGGCGAGCAGCGATCGCAGCTCCGCTCGCGCCCGATGCAGCCGAACCTTGACATTCGACTCCGTCAGCCCGAGCGAGACCGCAGTCTCGCCCACGCCGAGGCGCTGGACCTCCCGCAGCACGAAGACCAGCCGCAGCGACTCCGGCAGCCGCTCGATCGCGCGAGCGAGACCCGACCGCATTGTCTCTCTGTTCGAACCGTCCGCCATGCCATCGCCTTCCCAGCCGGAAGCCTCCATGACCGCGCCCTCCTCGAGCGGCGACTCCCGCCGCCGCCGGGTGCGCCGTGTCGCGTCGATCGCCTCGTTCATCACGATGCGCGTCAGCCACGATCCGAAGCGCGATCGGCCGTCGAAGGCCGCCAGACCTGTGAAGGCGCGCAGATACGCCGTCTGCACGATGTCCTCGGCGTCCGCATCGGAGTGCGCAATCGATCTGGCGACGCGATAGGCGCGCTGATTGTGCCGACGCACCACGTCTTCGAACGCGTCGATGTCGCCGGCGAGGACGCGCGCGATCGCGGCGCGATCCGGATCCTCGCCGGCAAACGCATCGGCCCGGGTCGATCCGACACTCATGCCGTCACCCCGCATGCGCCGGCTTCGCCTGTGTCGGCGGCCACGAGGTCGGCAGCAGCGGCTCGCCGCGCATCGCGCTGACCTGCGCCAGCGTGAACGCGCCCACCGCCATCACCAGGTCGCGCACCGCGATGTCCAGATGCCCGGCGACAGCCACATTGACCGCGATCAGCGTGAGCCACAGCATCACGATATAGCCGCCCAGACGCGTCATCCCGGTCAGCACGACCAGACCCGCGATGATCTCGATCACGCCGACGATCCCCATGAACACCGCCGGTGAGACGGGAAGCAGGTCGCCGGCGAAAGACGGCAGGTAGCCCGCCCAGTCGGCCAGCATATTGGTGAACTTGTCCGCGCCCGCGGCGATCGGCACGAGACCGAAGGTGAGTCGCAGCGGCAGGTACACGCTGTTCAGGTTCGATTCCATGGCGGTTGTCTCCTTTGCCATGAGACGAACGCCGATCTCGCCCGGTTACAGCGATTCGCAGGTTTCCGGTGACGCCCGCTCCGGGAGCATCCACACCAGCGGCAGCGCCAGCAGTGACACACCCGCCGGAACGAGGAACGCCAGCCCGTAGCCGTACCCAGCCACGAGCAGCCCGGCGCCGGCCACAGCCCACACCTCACAGAGGTTCGTGGCGCTCATGAACGCGCTGAACTGCGTGCCGCCGATCGCCGGGTCGCTCAGGTCCATGAAGAGCGCATAGCTCGACGCGGTCAACGACCCGATGAAGAGGTACATGACCGATGCGACGACCATCAGCGCCCGCGCAGAAGCGCCAGCGCTGTCGACTCCGCCCAGCAGCCCGATCGACGCCGCGATCGCAAGCACGCTCGCGACGACGAGGCGCCGGTGCCCGATTCTGTCCGCGAGCCACCCGCCCGCCAGCGCACCGACGACCATGCAGCCGACGACCGGCGCCGCGCGGAAGAGCCCGACCTGCGCCTCCTCGACCCCGCGATCGATGAGCATCGGCCCGATGCCCCACCCCGCCGCCTCGAAGCCCGCGCCGGCCACCAGCGCGATGCCGACGCCGAGCCATGTCGACGAGCGCCCCAGCGCACGGACGATCGCGCGTCCCAACACCCCGAAGCGCTCTCGCGCCGCCACGCCGCCGGGGCGCACATCGGCGGGCGAGCACCAGAGCATCACCATCGAGAACCAGATGCAGCCGATCAGGAGCGCCGCGGCGCCGCCCTCTCCGAGCCACCGCTCCGTGTACAGAATCGCGCCGCCGAAGATCGCGCGCGACGTCAGCATGCCCGCCTGCATCCACCCCGTCACGCGCCCCCGCTCATCGTGGGTCAGCGTCCGGACGGCCAGCGCATCGATCCCGACATCCTGCGTCGCCGCGAACACCGCGTGCGCAAACAGGAGCGCCGGCGCCGCGGCCACCAGGTCCTCCAGCGGGAACGCCACCAGCGGCAGCAGCGTCAGCCCCATCAAGACCTGCGCGAGGGTGACCCACGACCGCAGCCCCCAGCGCGGGCCGCGCAGCCCGTCGACCAGCGGCGCCCACAGGAACTTCAACGCCCACGGCAGCGTCAGCATCGCCGTCAGCGCGCCGACCTGCTCCACCGGCATCCCCGCCGCGCGGAGCTTGGTCGGCATCGCCCACCAGATGTACCCGATCGGCGCACCCTCACTGAAGTACAGCGCGCCGAAGAGCACGCGCCGGCCAAGCGGACCGGAGAGAGGCGCCCCAGCCATCGCGCGTCAGATCTCGATCGGGCCGTGATCCGGATCGTTGTACCGGACCGTGTACAGATCCTTGCGCCGGTCCGTCCACGGCCGCACCGTGCCGACGGCCCGGTTGCGGCGCAGCAGCTCGACATCCACATCCTGCACGACGATTGTCTCGATGTTCGGCATGCTCTCCGCGGCGACCGCGTCGCGCGCGAACGGGAAATCGCTCGGCGTCAGGACGGCGCACTGCGCGTAATGCATGTCGGCGTTGTCAACGAACGGCAGCACGCCGGCGCACCCGCTGATCGCGACGTAGATCTGGTTCTCGATCGCCCGCGCCTGGGCGCAGTGGCGGACGCGCAGATACGCGTACCGCTCGTCGGTGTTGTACGGCACGAAGATGATCCGCGCTCCCTTCGCCGTCGCGATCCGCGCAAGCTCCGGGAACTCGACGTCGTAGCAGAGCAGGATCGCCACCTTGCCCCGATCGGTCTCGAAGACCTCCACCTTGTCGCCGGAGGTCACCCCCCACCACCGCTTCTCGTTCGGCGTGCCGTGGATCTTGTACTGCTTCCCGATCGTGCCGTCGCGCCGGAAGAGGTACGAGATGTTGTAGAGATCCTCACCCTCGATTGCGAACTGCGATCCGCCGACAATGTTCACGTTGTACCGGATCGCCAGCTCGTTGAAGAGCTCCAGATACTGCGGCGTGTATCCCGCCAGCGCCCGCGCCGCCGACGCCGGATCCCCCGCGTCCACCAGGCTCAGCAGCTGCGTCGTGAACAGCTCCGGGAAGACGCAGAAGTCGCTCTTGTAGTCGCTGCTCACATCGACGATGAACTCACACTGCTGCGCGAACTCATCGAATGAGGTGATGCGGCGCATCATGTACTGCACGAGGCACAGGCGAACCGAATGCACCGCCTGGAACCGGCGCGTCTCATCGGGCACGTGGTCGAGGTTCAACCACTCGAGAAAGGTCGCGTAGCCGCGCGAAGCCTCATCGCTCGGGAAGTAGTTCGGGATCAGCCCGCGCAGCGCGAAGCCGTTGGACAGCTGCACCGTCAGCACCGGGTCGAATATGCGCTTGGCGATCACCGCCTCGACGTACTCCGACGCCGTCAGCTCATCGGCGTGCCTGCCGTACCCCGGGATGCGTCCGCCGATGATGCAGCGCAGCAGATTCCGCTCCCGCGCCAAACGCTTCCGTTCGTTGTAGAGCCGGCGCGCCAGCTTCAGCCCGCGATACTCCGGATCCACCATGATTTCCGTCCCGTAGAGCGTGTCGCCCTCCGGGTCATGGTTCCGGATGTAGCCGGCGTCGGAGATCGCCTTCCAGTTGTGCCATTCCTCGTACTCGTCGAAGTCGACGATCAGGCTGCTCGACGAGGCGACGATCTCCCCGTCGTACTCAATGCAGACCTGCCCTTCGGGGAAGGTCGACAGCTGGCTCTCGATCTGGTCGCGGCTCCAGGTTCCCATGCCCGGGAAACACCGCTTCTGCAGCTCGATGAGCCGGTCGAAGTCGTCGATCGTCAGCGGCCGGACGACGAGGTGCGTCTCAAACTCGCCGAGGTCGATCGGGGGCACGTCACGGGGAGGGCGTCCGTCAGGCATGGGCCCATGATACCTGCGGCCCCGGATCAGACGTCAAGCCGGAACAACTCCGCCGAGTTCTTCCACATGATCATCTCGCGCGCCTTGTCGGTCAGCTCCAGCCCGCGCATGAACTTCAGGTACGACTCCATCGTGGAGATCGGCCAGTCCGTGCCGTAGAGCAGGTACTTCGGCTCGCCGGCGTACATGATCATCTCCCTGATCTGCTCGAGCATCCACTTCTCGAAGCGGTCCTCGAAATGCCCGAGCACGAGGCCGGAGACGTCCGCGTACACGTTCTCGTTCTTGTAGACGACCTCCATGCAGTCCCGGATCCACGGGTTGCCGATGTGGCAGATCACGATCTTCAGTTCCGGGTTGTCGACCGCCACGTCGTCGATGTGCAGCGGGTGGCTGAACCGCACCTTGCCCTTGGGCGTGTACGTGTCGCCGGAATGGAACATCACCGGGACATCGAACTCCTTGGCCAGGTCGTAGATCACCTGGCAGCGGCTGTCGTGCGGATAGAAGGGCTCGTAGCCCGGATACATCTTCAGCCCCTTGACCAGCCCCTCCTGCAGGTAGTCCGCCACCTCCCGGAGGTCGCGCTCCCGGTAGTGCAGGTAGCTGATCCCCGCCACGCAGTGGATGTTCGGGAACGCCTTCGTCGCCTCGATCACCGTCGAGGTGCTCGGCCGATGCTCGGTCACTTTGTACGAGGTCAGCACGAGCGCCTGATTGACGCCGTTGGCGTCCATCGCCCGCTGCATCTCCTCAAGACAGTCGTGCACCGATCGGACGCGCTCCTCGTGGTAGTTATTCAGATGGGTGTGGCAGTCGATGATCATGCGGGCCCTCCTCGCGATGCGCAGGTTGCTCCCGCAGCATACGCGAGGAGGGCGCGCCGCTCCGCATCACCGCCACTCACCCACGGCGCGACCAGCGCACGCTGACCGGCTCACCTCCCACACCCCAGGCGTCGTTGTCGATCTCCTCGATCACGACGAAGGTCGACTCCGGGTCCTTCCCGAGCGTCTCGACGATCGCGTCAGTCACGCGCCGGATCAGCTCCGCCTTCTGGTCGCTCGTCGCGCGCGGCTCGCGCGTGATCTGAATGCTCGCGTACGGCATGTCGTCCTCCTCGCTCACCAACGCCCGGACCAGGCGCCGCCGTCGATGTGCAGAATCTCCCCCGTGACAAAGGGCGCACGTTCGAGAAAGAGCACACCCTGCGCGATGTCCTCCGCCTCGCCCATCCGTCCCACCGGGTGCAGCGTCGCCAGGAAGTCGTGCGTCTCGGGCGCGTGCATCGGCGTCTTGATGATCCCGGGCGCGATCGCGTTCACCCGCACGCCGCGGTCGGCGTACTCCAGCGCCAGCGCGCGTGTCGCGCCGTTCAGCCCCGCCTTCGCCAGAATCGGCACGGCGCTCGGCACGGCCTTCAGCGGATTGTCGGCCAGCGAGGTCGTGATCGTGATCACATGCCCGGCGCCCCGCTCAGCCATGTGCCCCAGCGCCAACTGCGTCAGATGGAAGAAGCCGAGCACGTTGGTGCGCATCAGGCGCATGAACTCCTCTTCCGTGTAGTCGGTGAAGGGCTTGGGTATGAAGATGCCCGCGTTGTTGACCAGCAGATCAACGCCCCCGAATCGCTCGATGGCCGTCCCGAACACCCGCGCAGCGACCGCCCGATCCCCGACATCCCCGGCGACCGGCGCGATCTCCTTCGCCCCGATCTCCCCCACGCTCGGATGATCCGCGCTGATGCTCCTGCTGTTCGCGACGATCGCGTACCCCCGGGCCGCGAGGGCGCTCGCAATGGCGAGCCCCAGCCCGCTCGAGGCTCCGGTGACGATGGCGGTCGGCATGGCGATACTCCTGTTCCGATCCCCGCCCACGGGCGCGCGGCGGCGCGCCGACGACGCCCCAACCGGCGCCGCCCCTGCGGTTGTTTCCAAATGCGACCGATCGCCGGACAGGTGGAATAGATTCGGGTTGCCGCGTGGTAACCCCTCGCGACCGGGCCGGGGCGCTCCGTGGAGCCTCTGCCCGAGCAACAGGACATCGTCATGGTCCCTCGCCGACGCAGCCGCGTGGACCCGCCGCCCGCCGACTGCCCCCTGGACGAGTGCATGCGCCTCATCGGCGGGGCCTGGACCGTCAACATCATCTGGTACCTGCGCGAACACCCCCGCCGCTTCAGCGAGCTGAAGGCGGACCTCCGGGGCGTCTCCGCAAAAACCCTTACCGCGCGCCTGCGCCGGCTCGAAGCCGACGGCCTCGTCGCGCGCGAGGTCAAGCCCACCTCGCCCCCCACCGTCGAGTACGAACTCACCGGATTCGGCCGCCGACTGCTGCCCGCCATCGAGGGCATCGTCGCCGTCGGCCACGAAATCAAACGCCTCCGTGATCCCGGCGATGCACCTGGATCTGAATTCTTGACCGACCAGTCTCAAACTCCTAGTGTCGCCCCATGAGCCCCCCCGGACGCCCACGAGAGTTCGACGAAGACCTCGCGCTCGACCGCGCGATGGAGCTCTTCCGGCGCCATGGCTACGACGCGACCGGCGTGCAGCAGCTCGTCGAGCACACCGGCGTGTGCCGGCAGAGCCTGTACAACACCTTCGGCGACAAACGAGCCCTTTTCGACCGCGTCATGCAGCGGTACCGCTCGCGCGTCCAACAGGAGCTGCTCGACTGCCTCGACGCCCCCGGCCCCGGCGTCGAACGCATCCGCGCCGCCCTCCAGCTGATCATCAGCCGCTTCTGCGCGCAGGATTCCTGCGGCTGCCTCATCACGCGCGTCGCGCTCGAACTGACCAACCACGACCCCGAACTGCAACGCGCCGTCCGGTCCTGGATCCGCACCCTCGAGCGCGCATTCCGCAGTGCGCTCCGACGCGCCGCCGACGACGGCGCACTGCCTCCCGACGCCGATCCGGACGCGCTCGCCGCCTTCCTCACCTCCTCGGTGCAGGGCCTCATCGTGACGGCCCGCACCGGCGCCTCGCGCCGCCGACTGAACGCCATCGCCGAGACAATCCTCGCGTCGCTGGAATAACGCTTCTTCACGACCATTTGTAGACTAATCGTTCTTGTTTCCACCCGAACCCCCTCCAGAGGACCAAAGCCATGCAGACCCAGACCGAGCGCGGTTTCCCCGTCCACACCATCGAATCGTCCCCCGAGCCCTCGCGCACCCACCTGGCCGACGCCCGGCGCGAGTTCGGCATGCTCGCCAACATGCACGCCGTGATGTCCGAGTCGCCGGCACTCCTCGAGGCCTACGCCACCCTGTGGCGCCTCGTCGGGCAGACCAGCCTCTCCGCGGCGGAGCGCCACGTGGTCTTCCTGACGGCCAGCGTCGCAAACGGCTGCGACTACTGCGTGCCGGCCCACACCGCGCTCGCCGCGCGTGACGGCCTCGACACAGAGTCGATCGAGGCCCTCCGGGCAGGGCGCCCGCTCGCCGACAGCCGCCTCGATGCGCTCCGGCGCTTCACGCTCCGAATGATCGAGTCGCGCGGACAAATCGAGGCGGCGGACCTCGACGCGCTGCTCGCCGAAGGCTTTACCCGCGCCGCCGCCCTCGATGTGCTGGTGGGCCTCGCGACCAAGCTCCTCAGCAACTACACGAATGGCGTCGCCAACGTGCCCCTCGATGAGCCCTTCGGCGCCTTCGCCTGGTCCGGCGCCCCCGCGCTTCAGGACGCCTGAACAACACCGCCCCCACCGGGAGGAACGAACTTATGCCCACCGCCACACTCGCCTGCCTCACCCCGTCGACGATCCAGGGGCGCCAGCTCCGCAACCGCGTCGCCGTCGCGCCGATGACGCGCGTCAGCGCCACCGCCGACGGCTTCGCCACCGACCGCATGCGCCGCTACTACCGCGACTACGCGCGCGGCGGATTCGGCCTGGTCATCACCGAAGGGGTCTATACCGATCTCGAAGCCGCGCAGGGCTACGACAACCAACCGGGCATCGCCACGGATGATCAGGCCGAGGCGTGGAGCGCCGTCGCCGCCGACATCGAAATTGAGGGCGCCCTCCCGATCATGCAGCTCATGCATGCGGGCGCGCTCTCGCAGGCCTCGAAACGGTCCGGCCCGACGATCGCACCCTCCGCGATCCGGCCGCGCGGGCGCATGATGCCGGACTACGGCGCCGACGGCCTCTTCCCCCTGCCCCACCCCATGAACCGCGACGATATCCGCGCCGTCCAGCTTGCCTTCACCCACGCCGCCGAACGTGCACGGCGCGCCGGATTTCGAGGCGTCGAGATCCACGGTGCGAACGGCTACCTCCTCGATCAGTTCAACACCGCCTACACCAATCTGCGCGACGACGACTACGGCGGCGAACCCGCCAACCGGATCCGCATGACCGCCGAGACCGTCGCCGCCATCCGGAGCGCCACCCCGGACGACTTCATCGTCGGCGTGCGCGTCTCCGAAGCGAAGGTCAACGACTTCGAATACCGCTGGCCCGGCGGCGCCGCCGAGGCCACGACCATTTTCCGTGCACTCGCCGACGCCGGCGCCTCGTACATCCATGTCGCCGGCGAGGGTCGCGCCTTCCAGCACGATGACGAGGCCGAGTCGTTCACCGCCCTCGCCCGGCGCATCACCGGCCTCCCCGTGATCGCCAACGGCGGCCTCCATGACATCTCGCTCGCCGAACGGGTCATCCGCGATGGCCACGCCGACTTCGTCGCCCTCGGGCGCGCCGCGCTCGCGA
>JBICHM010000039.1:0-3492 GCA_043101835.1 Phycisphaerales bacterium
CACGCAGTGCGTCGTGATCGGCTCCCCCTGCACGTACTCCATCACGAAGTACGGACGCCCCTGCTCCGTCGTCCCCGCGTCCAGCACGCTCGCGATGCACGGGTGGTCCATCAACGCCAGCGCCTGACGCTCCGCCTCGAAACGCGCGACGACACGCTTCGAATCCATGCCGAGTTTGAGGATCTTCAGCGCGACGCGTCGCGTGACGGGGCGCGTCTGCTCGGCCAGGTAGACAACGCCGAAACCCCCCTCGCCGAGGGCGCGCAGGAGGCGGTAGCGCCCGATGGCCTGGCCGGGCCCGACGGCGTCGCCGGCGCCTGCTTCCGGCGCATCGCCGTCGATGGTCGGCTCGGCGAGAAAGTCGCTGGCGCTCTGCAGGGCCGCGACGAGGCCGTCGACGACGGCGCGGAGGCGCGCATCGCCGGCGCAGGCCTCGTCGACAAACGCCTCGCGCTGCGCAGGCGCCATCCCGAGTGCGTCGGCGAAGATCTCCTTCGCGCGAGCTCGAACGCCGGCGCTCACGCCCCGGGCTCCGGCGCATTGTCGTCTGCAAGGAGCTGATAAAGGCGCGCCCGCGCGTACGACCATTCGCGCATGACGGTGCGCTCGGAGACGCCCAGCGCCGCGGCCGTTTCCTCAACCGAGAGGCCGGCGTAGAAGCGCAGCCGGACGACCTCCGCGGCGCGGTGGTCCTCGCCGGCGAGGGTGGTGATCGCCTCGTCGAGCGCGAGGATGTCGCCGGGGTCCTGCTCGCTGGCGAGGTCGACGACGTTCATCGCGATGGGCTGGCGCCCGCCGCCGCGCTTCTGGCTGCCCTTCTTGCGCGCGTGGTCAATCAGGATGCGGCGCATCGCTTCGGCCGCGGCGCCGTAGAAGTGCCCGCGACTCTGCCAGTCGATCTCCTGATTGCCCAGCAGGCGCATGTACGCCTCGTGCACGAGCGCGGTGGCCTCGAGCGTGTGCCCGGCGCGTTCGCCGGCCATCCGCTTCTGCGCGATCGCGCGAAGCTGGGCGTAGACGAGCGGCAGCAGCGCCTCCGCGGCGTCGGGTCGCTCACCCAGATCGCGGAGGATCTCGGTCACCTCACGGCTGGCGTCGTCAGACATGGCGCTCCGCCCGGGCGCGCCGGCGGTGCCACGCCGATGCGCGTGCCGGCACTCTACCGCGCGGCCGGCGCGCGCCGTATCGGGTTCTCCGCGATGCGAGCGTCCCGGGGCGATCCAGACACCACCTGCTGTCGACGCGACCATCCGCTGCCCCCTGCCCGAAGCGGTTCCCTCAGTCGGGGGCGGCGAACGACGCCGTGCCCGTGAGGCCACCCAACAAGGCGTGGGGCGCGCCTCGGGCCTGCCACCGCCGGGCGGGCCCCGAACGGACGCCAACAAGCAATCGAGAACTTGCGCTCGCGAAACGAAGGCTCTGGAACACCGGTCGCGGACCATTCGTATAGGACCGTGCCGCAGCGCCGGTGTACAGGCCGGGCGGGAATCGGGGCGTCCTGTGGACGGTCCCCGCGCCCCCGACAGTCCTGCGGTATGCTTCGGAAGTGCGGCGGCAGACGCCCCTGGGGGTGTGTGTGCGCTGCGATTCCGGCTGTTTCTGCAGCCGGGGTGCATGGACCTGCTCGGGAGGACGCCGCGCCTCCCGGACGCACGACGAACCGATCGGGAGTCCCGTTGTGAAGCACCGCTTCGTTTCTTCGCCCGCCCGTCCCGCGACGCTCGCCCTGCTGGCGGGGCTCGCGACGAGCCTGCTCTCCGCCGCGCCCGCCGGGGCCGTGTCTGACACGCGCCTCGTCCTCCGCTGGACTGATTGGTCCAACATCGGGGTGCTCGGCGAGACGGTGGTGATCGGCAGCCTCGACGGCGGCCAGCCGAATGTGAACCATGAGTCATTCGACGGCGCGAACATCGTGCAGATCGCCTACCCGCTGCCGTTCCAGTTCGGCGACCAGGTGTTCGAGCGCATCGATTTCGTGTCGCCCCACGCTACGGCGGCGCTGGGCGCCATCGGCGCACGCAACTCGACCATCGGCGGGCCGGCTGACATCGGCGGCATCATCGGCTTTGCGCCGGAGTCGTCGCTGATCGCGGGCAGCTTCGCGGCGACCTTCAACACCTTCAACGGCCAGTTCGTCGGCGCGACCAACGAGGCGATCTTCTTCGCCATGATGGGCCTGTCCGACCAGGACTTCGCCGACGCCATCTGGCAGCCGCTCGGCTTGCCGGAGCGGTACCGCGTCGCGAGCGTGGTGAACCTCGCCTTCGGCAGCGCGGGCAGCGCATCGCAGCGCGGCGGCAGCGACGTCTTCGCCCAGTTGGCGAACGTCGCCTCCTCGATGACCCGGGCCACGTGGATCGGCGCCGCGGGCAACGAGGGCGCCAACCCCCAGCTCGAGAACCCGCCGTCGGGACAGCAGGAAGGCTCGATGGCCTCGCCCGCGTCGGCGACGAACATCATCGCGGTCGGCTTCACGGCCAACGGCCTCAACGGCGCGGTCGATGAGGACAGTTCGCGCGGGCCGCAGGCGGCGCGCGATTGGCGTGTCGATTCGAACCTGCTCGACCCCAACGAGGACTACCCCCTCGAGAGCCCCCCGCCGTCGACCAGCCCGGTCTTCAGTGCGCGCAACGGCGTCGACATCGTTGCGCCGGGCCTCGAGATGTCGCTCCCGGGCAGCCCCGCCGGCAACGCGCTTAACAACACGAACTTTTCGGCGGCCTGGACGGGCACGAGCTTCTCGAGCGGCGTGGTCGCCGGCGCCGTCGGCCTGCTGCACGACCTGCATCGCCAGCGCTACTTTGCCGAGGATCCTGACGCGGGCGACGAGTTCGATCCGAACGCCGTCCTCGCCCCGGTGGTGACCAAAGCGATCCTCCTGAACTCCGCCAACAAGGAGCAGGACTGGTCGAACGGCGCTCAGCAGGGTCAGGGCACCGGCGCGGACGCCGGCGCGGTCACGACGACCACCCCCTTCGACCCCGAAGCGGGCGCCGGCCGCCTCGACATGCGTCGCCTGCTCCGTCAGTACCTGGCGACGCCGGGCCTTGGCGGCTACCGCGACATCACGCCCGAGACTCTCGACATCGACGGCACGCCGCTGGTCGAGGCGTTCCGGCGCAATCCGGACATCACCGATCCCGAAGACCCGCGCATGGACGAGGGCACCATTCCCGGCGCCAACCCGCTGCCGGATGATGGCTACATCCTGCTCGACGCAGACGGGTTCGGCCTCCGCATTCCCGGCACCGAGCCGGACACCCCGCTGATCCAGACCTTCGCAAACCCCGACAGCGGCGAAGGCCTCAATCCGGGCGGCGGCGTGATCCGCGACAGGCCCGATGATGCGGTCACCGGCGGGCGCACCACCGGTGCGCTCGCGCCGGCCGCGAGCGCCGGGCCGCACCCGTGGGACGTCGAGGAACAGGGCGGCCTGAAGCCCATGCAGGGCGAGCAGCGCGAGCCGCCGAACGGCGGGGAGGAGATCGGAAG
>JBICHM010000040.1:0-8517 GCA_043101835.1 Phycisphaerales bacterium
CCGGATGACGCACGAGCACCAGGTCATCCCGGACCGCACGCGTCCGCTGGAGATGGAGGTGCACACGGTGCTCTCGTTGCGCGGCTACGCGCGCGACGGCACACGCACGGAGTTCCAGCCGTTCTATTCGGAGAGCTCCGACGACGACGCGGCCCAGGGCGCGTACTACACCTCGCGCCGCCTGCTTCCCTCACTGAACCCCGCGGCGCGGACGGGCGCGAAGGCGTATCAGCCGGGGCAGGTGTACGTGAGCATCGTCGATGCGCGGAATGCGCCGTACGACCCGGATCTCGCGGAGCTGGAAGCGCGGGCGCTGTGCACGAACGGCGTGGCCGCGGCCGACTTCGCGGCGCGGCAGACGGTGCGTGAGCTCGGCCTCGTGCGCGAGGCGCCCATCGACGCGGTCAGGATCATCTCGGGACCGACCTCGCCGCGCCCCAGCAACGCTACGGGGCCAGACGCCTGGCGCCTGGTGAACCGACTGGCGCTGAACCATCTGCAGATCACCGACGGGCCCGACGGCGCCGCGGCGTTGCGTCACACGCTGCGTCTGTTCGCGGAGCCCGGTCGCGCCGACCACGAGCGCCAGATCGAAGGCGTCGTGAAGGTGGAGGCCGAGCCGGCGACGCGCCCGGTGGTGGAGGGCGGTCGCCTGGCGTGGTGCCGGGGGATGTCTGTCCGGGTGACGCTCGACGAGGATGCGTTCACGGGCATCGGCGCCTTCACGCTGGGCAGCGTGCTCGATCGGTATTTCGCTGAGTTCGTTTCGATCAACTCCTTCTCGGAGACGACCCTGTGCACCCCGCAGCGCGGGACGATCAAGACCTGGCCCCCGAGGGCGGGGCGACGCAGAACGCTCTGACTGGTCATCCAGTCGTCGCGCGTCTGCTCGCCGACCCGCCGCACGCGGATTTCTTCTTCGCGGTGCGCTGGCTGTCGGCGTTGGTCACGCGCGCTGCGGGCGCGGGGGCGACCGGCGTCGGCGAGGGCGATCTTCCTTCGCACGAGCCGCTGCGTTTCGGCCAGGAGGTCACGCTCGCGTTTGCGCCCTCGACCGTGCGGTCGATCAGTGTGCACGAGGGCGGGCGGTTCGACGTCGGGGTGCGGTTCTTCGGTCTGAGCGGGCCGCAGGGGCCGCTCCCGCTGCACATCAGCGAGATCGCGATCCGGCGCCGTCTCGATGACAAGGACAACACACTCGAGGACTTCTTCAACGTCTTCAACGACCGGATGATCGAGTTTTACTACCGGTCGTGGGCCGTGCACCAGATGTGCGTGGCGCTCGACGCCGGCGATGTCGATCGGTTCGATCGGTACATCGGCTCGCTCGCCGGATATGGGCGCGCAGCCGAGCGGAAGCGGGGTCGCGTGCCCGCGGCTGCGATTCTGCACTACGCGGGGCTGCTGGGGCTGCCGACCAAGCCGATCGGCGGGCTCGAGTCGCTCCTGAGCGATGACCTGAAGGCCCCGGTCGTCGCGGACCCGTTCACCGGCGCGTGGGTGCAGATTCCGCGCGAGATGCGCTGCTGCCTCGGCGACCGGACGGCCGGTTCGCGCCTCGGTGTGTCAACCGTGCTCGGGGAGAACGCGTGGGAGGTTCGCCAGCGCTTCAGACTGCGGATCGGGCCGATTGACTACGCGTCGTTCCGACGCCTGCTGCCGGGGCGGTCGCTGCACGACCGGCTCTCGTCGTGGGCGGCGCTTTATTCCGGCGCGGAGTGTGCGTGCAGCGCGCGCCTGGTGCTGAAGGCCGAGCAGACGCCGCCGGTGCGACTCGGCGACAACGAGCATGACCACTGCCGGCTCGGCCAGACCACCTGGCTGCGGAGCCGTCCTTTTTCGTATGACCCGGACGACGCCGTCGTGCCGGTGGTGAACTGACGGGCGCGCGTGCGCCGGAGGTGATTCGTGGCTGAGATCAGCAGGGCAGAACTCTTCGGGAAGCTCAACCCGACCGCCTACCAGGCACTCGAGAGCGCGACCGAACTGTGCCGCATCCGCGGCAACGCGTATGTCGAGGTCGCGCATTGGTTCAACCAGATCGCCGGGGCGCAGGATTCCGATCTGCATCACATCGTACGTGCCTTCGACATCGACGCCGGGCGACTCGCCGGCGACCTCGTCGGCTCGATGGACGCGCTCCCGCGCGGGTCGTCGAGCATCGCCGACCTCTCGAGCCATCTTGACAAGCTCGTCGAACAGGCGTGGCTGCAGGCGAGCCTCGTCTTCGGCGAGTCGACTATCCGCACCGGGCACCTGCTCATCGCGGGGCTCGATACGCCGGAGCTCAAGCGGATCATCGTGGGGCTCAGCAAGGAGTTCGGGAAGATCGACACCGCGCGCCTGTCGCGCGAGTTCGCGAAGCTGCTCGCCAACAGCCCCGAGCAGCGCACGAGCCGCAAGCTCGGCGAGGGCGGCGGCGGTGGGGGAGGCGCCGCCGGCGCCGGCGCCGCGCCGGGTCGTAAGGGAATGCCCGGCAGCGGTGAGGCACTGCAGCAGTTCGCCGCCAACCTGACGCAAAAGGCCCGTGACGGGAAGTTCGACCCGATCGTCGGGCGTGACGACGAGGTTCGTCAGGTTGTGGACATCCTGATGCGCCGTCGTCAGAACAACCCGATCCTCGTCGGCGAGGCGGGCGTCGGCAAGACAGCGGTCGTCGAGGGGTTCGCGATGCGCCTCGCCGAGGGCGATGTGCCGCCGTCGATGAAGGATGTCGAGCTCTGGAGCCTCGATCTCGGTCTGCTGCAGGCCGGCGCGGGCGCCAAGGGAGAGTTCGAGGATCGGCTGCGCAAGGTCATCGAGGATGTGCAGGCCTCGCCGAAGCCGATCATCCTCTTCATCGACGAGGCGCACACGCTAATCGGCGCAGGCGGGGCTGCCGGGCAGAATGACGCGGCGAACCTGCTGAAGCCGGCGCTTGCGCGCGGCACGCTGCGCACCGTCGCCGCGACGACCTGGGCCGAATACAAGAAGTACTTCGAGACGGACGCGGCCCTGACGCGTCGCTTCCAGACCGTGCATGTGGAGGAGCCCGACGAGCAGAAGGCGGTCCGCATGATCCGCGGGCTCGTGGGCGTCATGGAGAAGCACCACAAGGTGGTCGTCCTCGACAGCGGCGTCGAGGCTGCCGTCAAGCTCTCGCGGCGGTACATCCCCGCCCGCCAGCTGCCCGACAAGGCCGTCAGCCTGCTCGACACGGCGTGCGCGCGCGTGGCGATCAGCCAGCACGCGAAGCCCGCCGCGGTCGAAGCGGCGCAGCGTGAGGCCGATCTGCTGCGCGCCGAACTCGCGATCCTCGATCGCGAGGAGGCGGCGGGCGCCGATCACACAGAGCGGCGCGGCGAGGTGCAGGAGAAGCTCGAGAAGACCATGGCGACGCTCGAGAAACTCGAGCCGGCGCTCGCGAAGGAGCAGGAGCTCGTCGCGAAGATCAACGACCTGCGCGGGCGCCTCGTCGAGCTGCCCTCGGGCGACGAGGCCAAAGCCGAGCGCGACCCGGTGAAGGCCGAGTTGCTGCAGGTCGAGTCGGAGTTGAAGGAGCTGCAGGGCGAGAGCCCGATGGTGCACCCGTTCGTCGACCAGGATGTGATCGCCGCGGTCGTGAGCGACTGGACGGGCATCCCGGCCGGCCGGATGGTGAAGAACGAAATTGAGTCGGTGCTGCGCCTTGCGGATGTGCTCGAAGAACGCGTCGTCGGGCAGCGTCATGCGCTCGAGGCGATCGCCAAGCGCATCCAGACGAGCCGCGCCGGGCTGGAGGACCCTTCCAAGCCGATCGGCGTCTTCATGCTCGCCGGCACGAGCGGCGTCGGCAAGACCGAGACCGCCCTCGCGCTTGCGGAGACGATGTACGGCGGTGAAGACAACCTCATCACCATCAACATGAGCGAGTTCCAGGAGGCGCACACCGTCAGCAGCCTCAAGGGCGCGCCTCCCGGGTATGTCGGCTACGGCGAGGGCGGCGTGCTGACCGAGGCCGTGCGTCGACGTCCCTACAGCGTGGTGCTGCTCGACGAGGTCGAGAAGGCGCACCCCGATGTGCACGAGATCTTCTTCCAGGTCTTCGACAAGGGTCGCATGGACGACGGCGAAGGGCGGCAGATCGACTTCCGCAACACCGTCATCATCCTGACGACCAACGCGGGCACCGACCTGATCATGAATCTGTGCAGCGACCCGGAGCTGCGCCCTGAGCCCGAGGGCATCGTCGAGGCGCTCAAGGAGCCGATGCTCAAGATCTTCCCGGCGGCGCTGCTCGGGCGCCTGCTGACGGTGCCGTACTACCCGATCAGCCCGGAGATCCTCGACCGGATCATCCGCCTGAAGATCGGAAAGATCCAGCGTCGCGTGCAGGAGCGCCACCGAGCGCCCTTCACCTATGACGATTCGCTCGTCGAGGCGATCGCGAAACGGTGCACCGATCCTGATTCGGGCGCGCGCGTCATCGACAACGTTCTGACCAATGAGATGCTCCCCGAGATCAGCCGCGCATTCCTGAACCGCATGATCTCCGGCGAGCCGATTCAGAAGGTGCACGTCGGCGTCGACGACGCCGGCGCGCTGACGTATCAGTTCGACTGAGCCTCGATGGAACACCCACCATGGCGTTTGCGGTCAGCACGCTCCCCATCGGTCTCGGCGGCGACGCCGGTCTGGTGTGGCGCGCGCACGGCGGCCTTCCTGGCGCCTTCACCGGGGCGACATCGGAGCCGGCGGGAATGGATGTCGGCGCGGGTGTCGAAAGCGCCGGCGGGATGCGCGGTGCGGTGTTCCACGGCGTGGGGCGCCTGGGCTCCAACGAGCGCTGGCGTGCGGAGTGTTCGGAGACGGCGCACAAGTCGGACCGGTCGCTGCCGTCGGAGGTTCTGTTCAGCATCGGCGGCCAGCGATTCCGATTCGAGGGCGACGCCGTCGTCGATCTGCGCGACGCGGGCCTCCCGGGCGCGATTGCCGACGTCGTGGGCTCGCTGGAGAAGCTCGCGGCGCGGCTGCCCGACAAGGCGAAGAAACTGCACGCGATGCCGGAGATCGAGGGGTGGTCGATCGAGGTGGACACCGGGGCCATGCCCTGGTGTGTGCACAAGGCGCGAAGAGGGAGCGGGTCCTGACGCCGCACGAGGCGCAGCAACGCGGACGTAGGTCCGCCCGAGGAGAGTCATGCCAGTCGTTCCCGTTGACAACCGATGGAGCCTCGTCGTCAAACGCGACGGCGCAGAGTGGAAGGACTTCGAGCGCGCCGATGTTGAGCGGTTCGAGTGGCGTGGGGCGCTGAATGAGCCGCCGACAGGTCGGCTCGTCGTGCTCATCGACAGCCGTCGCGACGCTGCGCCGCTGAAGCTTGAGGACTGCCTCGGCAAGTCGATTGATGTCGAACTCCTGCCTCCGGGGCGGGACACTTTCGAGGGGGAGAGCGGCGATCTCAAGTTCGCCGGCGAAGGACAATCGGCGACGTATCTCGGGCAGTCCGACGGCCGGGCGCGGTGGGAGATCGTCTTCCGCCACAAGGCGCATCGGTTGATGCAGAAGGCCTGCTGCAAGACGTGGTCGTCGGGCGACTACGACGATGTGAAGGTCGAGGACATCGTCCGCCAACTGCTCTCCGACGCCGGCCTCAGTGTGAAGAAGCTCGAGTCGTCGAAGCTCAAGCGGAATGCGGTGCTGCAGTACCGCGAGACGGACTTCAACTTCCTGCTCCGCCTCGTCGAGGACATGGGGTGCTGGATCGACTTCCACGCGGATACGCTCAGCGACCTGTCGATCACCAGGTCGTCACGCGGCGCGGGTGAGAAGCTCGACTCCGACAACACGCTCGACTGGGCGCTCGAGTCGGCGCCGACGCCGAATCTCCTTGACGTGATCGCGCACCCGAACCCGAAGAAGTTCCGTGTCGGCGCGATCAAGGAGACCGCGAAGGCCGACAAGGCCCCGAGCAAGAAGGCGTTCGGCGAGATGAAAGTGGTCGATTTCGACACCGCGATCAGCTCGGAGGATGTCGCCAAGGTGGCCGCCGAGGCGCTCGTGCGGTCGATGACGAGCCCGTCGCTGAGGGTTCGGGCGACCGCGAACGGCAGCTGCTATCTGCCGGGCCAGGAAGTCGAGCTCGACAACGAGTTTCTCGACGGCGTGACGTCGCTCGAGACGACCTTCCTCGTGACGGCTTCTGAGGTGTCGTTCACGCCGGAAGGCGTGACCTCAACCTTCAGCGGCCACCTGCGGGGCGAAGACTACCTACCGCACCGACGGGCGATCCGGCCGCGCATCGACGGCGTGCTTCCGGCGATCGTCGTCACCTCGGATTCGGATGTCGATGAGCACGGACGCATCCGAGTGAAGTTCCCGTGGGCGGACGATGACATGTCGGCGTGGGTGCGCGTCGCCCAGCCGTGGGCGGGCAAGGACCGCGGCGTGCAGTTTCTCCCGCACGTCGATGACGAGGTGCTCGTCGCCTTCGAGCACGGCGATCCGTCGCAGCCGATCATCATCGGCAGCCTGCACAACAGCGAGAACACGATCCCGACGAGCCTTTCCAGTGAGTGGACGAAGTCCATCGTCAAGACCAAGGCCGAGCACCTGCTGACCTTCGAGGACAAGGGCGGCGAGGAGTTCGTCGAGGTGCTCACCGGCATCAACGGGCACAAGATCAGGCTCGACGACAAAGATCAGTTCATCGAGGTCACGAGCGGCGGCGGTCACACGCTGACGCTCGACGACATGGGCAAAAAGGTGGAGCTGAAGTCCGCCGGCGGCGCCGAGCTGACGATGGACGACAACTCCCAGACCGTGACGATCAAGGTCGGCGGCTGTTCGATCGAAATGGCGCCGGCCGGCATCACCATCAAGGCGACGCAGGTCACGGTGAAGGGCGACGCGAAGGTCGCCGTCGAGGGCGCGATGACCGAGGTGAAGGGAAGCGGCATGCTGAAGCTCCAGGGCGGCATGACCATGATCAACTGACGCGCCGCAGGAGCGGACGCGTGGAGCGGAGACGATGGCAGACACCGCATGGCCACTCATTCAGGCAGACCGCGTCGAGCCGCTGCTGGCGCGCGCTGATCTCGAACCGGATTCGCAGGCGGCCCTGACCGCGGACATGCCGCCTCGCACGGCGGTGCAGGCGCTGCGCGAAAAGGGGTTGACGCTCGACGCGATCCGGCTGCTGTCCCAGGCGCTGCCCGCACGCGACGCCGTGTGGTGGGCGTGCCGCTGCCTGCGCGCGTTGCCGGCGCCTGCGGCCGGTTCGCCCGACGCCAGCGCCTTGAACCTCGCTGAGCAGTGGACGCTCGATCCGACCTACGAGCGCGCCTGCGAGGCGTACGCCGTTGCGCAGTCGATCGGTTTCACGACGCCCTATGCGTGGGCGGCGACTGGCCCGCTCTGGGCTGGGCCGAACATGAACAACAACCCCGACCTCCCACCGGTGGAGCCCGATCCGTCGCTGGCCGGCAAGGCCGTCGCCGGGGCGGTGTGCCTTGGGGCGGTCGCCGACGACCCGGCGAAGCCCGCCGAGCGTCACAAGCAGTTCCTCGATCTGGGCGAGGCCGTCGCGACCGGCGCGGACTCGTGGAAGTCACACGTCGGCTGACGCCGAAGGAGCAGCCCGATGCCGCCTGCAGTACGACTCACCGACAATCACGTGTGCCCGATGGTCACCGGCGTCGTGCCGCACGTCGGCGGCCCGATCACGGGTCCCGGCGCCGCGACCGTGATGATCGGCAGCATGCCGGCCGCCGTGATGGGCGACATGCTCGTGTGCGTCGGCCCGCCGGACACGATCATCAAGGGATCGGCGACCGTGATGATCATGAACAAGCCGGCCGCGCGCCTCGGCGACAACTGTGCGCACGGCGGCGTCATCGTTGGCCCCGGCTGCCCGACTGTCATGATCGGCGGCTGAACAGACCGAAACACCACCCGGGCGGCGCACGACGCGCCGCACGATTCGCCAGGAGACCAACTGCCATGTTTCGAAGCGCACCGACCGCGTTGCCCAGACTCATCATGCTGCTCGCCTTTGCGCTGCTGCTCGGCGGCTGCACCTGCGCCGGCCCGACGGCGCGGCCGATTCAGGTCGGGCTCGACCCGGAGCTCCGCAGCGCACAGTTCCGCACGATCGAGGTCGATCTCGTCTTCGTGCAGGAAAACCAGCTGTCGCTCTGGCGCGACAAGGACATGATCGACTACTTCTCGGGCGGCGACTCGCTCCGGCGCGACGAGAGCCGCAAGACCACCCTCGTCTTTACTCCCGGCGGCGCGACCGACCAGTCGTACGGCGTCGAGCGTCCGCAGCTCGAGCAGATCGGGCAGTGGATCAAGGAGGGGGCGACGCACCTGTTCGTGATGGCCAAGCTCCCCGAGCATGAACGGATCGGCCGGCGCAGCGGCCCCGCCGACCCGCGCCGACAGAGCGTGGCGCTCAGCGGCTGCGCGTGGGACGAGGCCGGTGGCGAGCACCAGGACATCCGGGTGACCGTCAGGCGGGGGCGCGTGCGCGGGACACCGAGCGGTCCCGCGGGGCAG
>JBICHM010000041.1:0-9039 GCA_043101835.1 Phycisphaerales bacterium
GGTGAGCGCTCCGCTGGTGATCGGTCGCGACCATCTCGACTGCGGGTCGGTCGCGAGCCCGAACCGCGAGACCGAGGCGATGAAGGACGGGTCGGACGCGATCAGCGACTGGGCGTTCCTCAACGCGATGGTCAATGTCGCGAGCGGCGCGAGCTGGGTGTCCTTCCACCACGGCGGCGGCGTGGGCATCGGCTACTCGCAGCACGCCGGGCAGGTGATCGTCGCCGACGGCACCCCCGAAGCCGCCAGGCGACTCGAACGCGTCCTGACCAACGACCCCGCGATGGGCGTCTTCCGCCACGCCGACGCCGGCTATGAGCACGCACAGCGCATCGCCGACGAGCGCGACGCCGACGTCCCGATGCGCAACTGGTAATCAGCGAGCGTCAGTTCGGCGCAGCGGCCAGGCCTGCGTCCAGCGGCAGTTGCTCGATGTCTCGCTCGGCACGGATGCGGCCGAGATCGCGCGACACCTCGTTGTGAAGGCGCGCGATGTCACCGGCGCCGAACCCCACCACCACGCGCGGGTCGATGCCCTTGTCTTCCGCGCGGCGCAGCACGCCGTGCAGACGACGCAGATCGCGCTCGGCGCGGTGCAGCAGCCCGATCGCCGCGTCGCTGCGCTCCGTCCACTGCCGGCGCGATTCTGCCGTAAGGCGACGCGCGGCCCCCTCCGTGGCGTAGCTGTACCGGTGCGGGTCGTACTCCGCCGCCGCCAGCGCGAAAGCCATCGCCTTCTCGAAGATCTGCGGCGCCGTGTCACGAAGCCGATCGGCGTCCTGGGCGACCGCCTGCATTCCCATCATCGCGCCGTCGCCGGCGTCGACCCACGCCTCGCCCTCGACAGCCAGCCCGATCGCCTCAGTCGTCACCTCGTCGATGCGCGACGCAAGGCCCAGGCGCTCCGCGTCCGGCGCGGTGAGCGTCAGCACCTCGCCCTGCTCGACGATCGTGCGCACGCCGCTGTCCTTCAGGTCCGGGCGGGCCGCGCGAACCGTCCACGAGCCGTCGGCCTCCACCGTCGCCCAGATGGCGATCTCCGGGATCACCATGGCGCGCGCGAGCTCGCCGTCGTGCCCCTGGCGCTCGGCCATCGCCGCGAGTTCCGCGGCGAGCGCGGAGTTGAACTTCGCGTCCACCGCGATCTCGCCGGTGGAGGTGTCGTGCGTGTACGCGACCGCGGCGCCGAGCACCGCGCCCTCAGTCATGAATATGCGCTCGCACGCGAAGGTCGGCCAGATCGACGCGCTGAGCCCTCGCTCGACAACCGCCACCGTTGTTGCACGATCGCCCGCATCCTCGATCACCTCGGCGATCGCTGTCGCCTCCTGCACGACGCCGCCGTCGCTCTCGATCACGAAGATCAGCTGTCTGGCGCCACGCTCGAGCGCCCGTTTCACCGCGGCCTCCACGCCGGCCGCGAGAATCTCCTCGCCGAAGACGCCGCGCAGCTCGATGCGGTGCGCATCGCCCGTCGGCGCCAGCGCATCGACGGCGGCGTCCAGGTCGAACGGCTCGCCGGACCTGCCCCGCTCGGTGAGGCGGCGCGTGTCGCGAAGCGTCATCTGGATATCCGACTGCGCCACGACGCGAACTGTCTCGTCGCCCGCCTCGCAGAAGGCGATCGCCTCGTCGTTCTCGGCGAGGATGTCGCCGCGCAGCGTCGTGCCGTCGATGAGGCGCACGACGTCGGCGTCGCACACCGGCGCGCCGACGAGCACGCCAACCGCCGCCGCGCACGCACGGAGCACTCCGGTCTGCATGGATCGGGACCTTTCTCTGCGTGATCAGGGGGGCGTCAGGACTTCTTCGAGATCGCCGTCTTCCCGGCCGCGAGCACGACGCTCGCCGCGGCCGTTGCGAAGCCGATGAACTCCACCCAGTTCGTCCAGTGCATGCGTCGAGCGGTATCGGAGGCGATCTGCGAATCGGAGCGGATTGCTCGCTCGTGCGCCGCCTGGCGGCCGAGGTCCGCAAGCGCCTGGGCGTCGCCCGGGCGCACCAGCGACCCCATGAGCATCAGCAGCCCGCCGACCAGCAGCAGGAAGAACAGACGCGACCAGGGCAGGCGTTCCGGCTTGGGCATTGGCTTTGACATACCGACTGCATCGGGCGGCCCCAGGATCGGCTCGCGACCGATCACCACCCGGCTCCGGCGTGCCGGCGGCGCAGTCCGCCCAGCGTCCCCAATCGCGACAGACGGCCTCGGTTCTCGGGCCGCGATGCGCCCGCCGTCGCCGAACTTCCGGCAACCACAGCCCCGCCGGAACCGTACCGCAGGGCACACCCGGAACGCGTCCGAAGGGGGGATTCCATCATGCACCGACGCATCGTCATCGCTGGCGCGATCGTCGCCGGCCTGTCCGGCTGCTCCGGGAGCGGCCAGTTCACGCTCCAGCGCAGCGAATCGCTCTACCGGCGCCCGCCGGCGACGGACGATGTGCAGGTCGGCCTCGGGTTCTTCAGCCACGAGGGCCTCGGCGCCCAGCGCAATCACCGGCACGTGGACGACTTCACTCTCGACGCCCCCGCGCGCATCACCGGCGTTCGCTGGTGGGGCCTCGTCGACGGCGCCGGGGGCGGCGACGACCTGACGAACATCGACGCCTTCTCCGTCGGCATCCTCGACTCGACCCCCGAAGGCGCCCCGGGGCGCCTCATCCACAGCGAACGATTCACGACCGCCGAAACGGATCCCACCCCCACCGGACGGCGCGGCTCCGGCGTTGCGCCCGCCGTCAGCACCGCGCAGGAGTTCGTCCACGAGATCCGCTTCGCCCAGCCCGTAAACCTCGGCGCAGAGGCCACCTACTGGCTCAGCATCCGCGCGGCGCGGCTGGACCCGCAGGGCGACAACTGGCAGTGGCAGGACGGCGCCCTCGCCAACGGCGTCTCCTTCAGCATCGCCCTTGCGAGCGAGGAGGGCGACTGGATCCGCATCGTCGACACAGACAGCGCCTTCGAGATCCTCGGCTGGCGCCAGGAGATCGACCCCGCATTCGATGAGATCCGCTGAATCGCCGATAGCATGAGGCATGCGCCGGACCGCCTGCGCCATCCTGCTCACGGCCATTGCGATCGCAGCAATCGGCTGTTCGGCGCGCGCGCAGCGCGCTGAGCCGTCAGGCTTCCTCACCGCCTACGACACGCTGCAGGAGAGCGAGACCGAGCCCGGTGTCCTGCGATACGAGCGCGCCGGCGCCCTCAGCGCCTACCGACGGTTCCTCATCGAGCCGATCGGCGTCGTCCCCCACCCGAAGGCAGACCTTGATCGTGTGCCGATCGAACGCCTCGACGAGCTCACCCAGTGGCTCGAAACGGCCCTGCGCGAAGAACTCGGGAGCGCGTACACCCTCGTTGACGCGCCCGGACCCGGCGTGCTGCGCCTCCGCGCCGCCATCACCGATGTCGATCCGGCGACACCCCTCCTGAACCTTCACCCGGCGACGAAGCTGACCGGCCTCGGTCTCGGCGGGGCCTCCTTCGAAGCCGAGGGCCTCGATGCGATCACGGGCGAGCGGGTCTTCGCCGTGCTCGTCTCGCGCGACGCCGCCAAGCGTATCGGCAGCGGGTTGGGTGAGTGGGCCGACGCCCGTCAGGTGATGCGCGACTGGGCGGCGCAGTTCCGGGCGCGTGTGGACGCGGCGCACGCGAGCGCCCCGGCCGCCGGCGCCGAGTAGACGCCAATCGGCGCGGTACCATCCGCCCCGTGAGCGACACGCGCATCATCCCGAACACCACACGGCCTGAGTGGCCCGAGATCCGCGCCGGCGCCGACCGCTTCGCCGCGACCATCCGCACCGACGACCCCGACGGCTGCGCCGCGTGCCTCCTCGGTCTGCCCGACGACCTTGGCGTGAAGATGAATCACGGGCGCCCCGGCGCGCGCAACGGGCCGGCCGCGATCCGGCGCGTGCTCACCGGCTACGGCACGACCTTCGACCTCCTGCGCGACCGCCCCCTCGACACGCGCACCTTCGACGCCGGCGACATCGTGCCCGCCGACCCCGAAGACTTCGGCGGCGATGAGGAAGCCGCGCTCCGCGTCACCCACGACCGCGTCACCGAAGCGGCGTTGGCGATCCATCAGCGCGGCATGATCCCCGTGTGCATCGGTGGCGGGCACGACCTCACGTTCCCCACCGTCCGAGCACTGGCCACCCACACCGGCGCGCCCGTCGGCGGGCTGAACTTCGACGCCCACCTCGATGTCCGCGCCGAGCCCGGCAGCGGCATGCCCTTTCGTGCGCTCATCGATGGCGGCCACCTCGACCCGAAGCGATTCTGCGTCTTCGGCGCTGCGCGCTTCGCCACGAGCCGCGCCCACGCCGACTGGCTCACCGAGCGCGGCGGGCACATCGTCGAAGTCGAGACCGCCCTCGCCCAGCGCGACGCGCTGCGTGACGCCTTCAAGCGCCTGAACGTCGGCGACGCGCCCGACGCCCCCGCATTCGTGACCATCGACCTCGACGCCATCGACGGATCGCAAGCGCCCGGCGTCTCGGCGACGAACCCCATGGGGCTATCGGTCGCCCACGCCGTCGAAGCGGCGCGGCGCGCGGCGGCGCATCCCGGCGTGCGTCACTTCGATGTGATGGAGCACAACCCTGACCAGGACCGCGGCGCCCGCACGGCGCGCGTCGCCGCCCTCATCATCCTCACCTTCCTCGCCGGCCTCGCCGACCGCTGGTCCTGAACATGCTCATCGCCAACGCGCGCATCCTGACGCCCGATGGCGCCATCGAGCGCGGATGGCTGCGCACCGACGGCGACCGCATCGCCGACCTTGGACCCGGCGACGCGCCGCAAGCCGACGCCATCGACGCGCGCGGGCGCGTCCTCATGCCCGCCTTCGTCGATTGCCACACGCACGCCTGCTGGGCCGGCGACCGCCTCGACGAGTGGGATCGCAAACGCGCCGGCGCCACCTACCTCGAAATCCTGAAGTCCGGCGGCGGCATCATGCGCACCGTCCGCGACACGCGCAACGCGTCGCAGGCGGAACTCGCCGACGGCGTGCGCACGCGCCTCGAGGTCATGCTGCGGGAAGGCACGACCACCGTCGAGATCAAGAGCGGCTACGGCCTTACCACCGAGCACGAACTGAAGATGCTCCGCGCGGTCGCCGATGGCGCAGCGGACTTCCCCGGAACCGTCGTTCCCACCGCGCTCATCGCCCACGCCGTCGATCCGGACAACGCGAACTACTTTGACGAAACGATCGAAGAGACGCTGCCCGCCGTGCACGCCGAGTTTCCCGGCATCGCCATCGACGCCTACTGCGAGGAAGGCGCCTGGCCGCTGCACCAGTGCGAACGCCTCTTTCGGCGCGCGATCGAACTCGGCCACCCCTGCCGCGTGCACGCCGACCAGTTCCACGCCCTCGGCATGACGCGTTTCGGCGCCACCCACGGCTTCCGCAGCGTCGATCACCTCGAGGCATCGACCGACGACGACCTCCGCGCGCTCGCGCAATCGGAGACCATCGGCGTCGCGCTGCCGTGTAGCGGGTTTCATGTCGATGACCGCTACGCTGATGCGCGCCATCTGCTCGATTTCGGCGGGCGTATCGCCATCGCGACCAACTCCAACCCCGGCAGCGCTCCGACGAGCAGCATGCCCTTCGCGATCGCGCTCGCCGTGCGCAGGTGCGGCCTGACGCCGCGCGAGGCGATCGACGGCGCGACGCGCACGGCCGCCGCGGTCCTCGCCCTCGCCGACCGGGGCGCCCTCGCCCCTGGCATGCGCGCCGATCTGGTCCTCGTTCGCCACACCGACGAGCGCATGCTCGCCTACGAGTTCGGCGGCAACCCGGTGGACGCCGTCATCTGCGCCGGCCACCGCGTGTAGGGCGGCCTTCAGGCCGCCGCGCTGCCCACGCGTGCGAAACGGCGGCCTGATGGCCGCCCTACCGGTCGGGGGCGCTCCCTATACTCGCCTCCGATGCGACCCAATGCCTCCACCGCCGTCCTCGAGCACGCCCAGGCCGCGGCCACGAAGGTCGTCGAGACGCACCAGCGCCTCGCCGAGTTCCTGAAGGTCGGCCAGACACTCGCGCAGATCGACGCCTTCGTCGCCGAGACGCTGCGCGACCTCGGCGCACGCTCCTGCTTCCAGGGCTACAAGGTTCCGCGCTCGCCGGCGTTCCCGTCTTTCAGCTGCCTCTCGCCCAACGACTGCATCGTCCACGGCACCGCCGGCTTCCTGACGACGCCGATGCGCGAGGGCGATGTGCTGTCGATCGACATCGGCGTGAAGTACCGCGGCTGGATCGGCGACGCCGCGTGGACCTATGTCTTCGGCGCGATGGACGACGAGCGCGAGCGCCTCACCCGCTGCGGACGCGAGGCGATCCGCAAGGGCGTCGAAACCCTCCAGCCCGGGCGCGTCTTTCTCGACTGGGCGAAGACCGTGCAGCAGGTCGTCGAGAGCGACTTTGGCTTCCACTGCGTGCGCGGCCTCGGCGGCCACGGCTACGGACGCACCCTCCACGAACCCCCGTATGTCTCCAACGCCGTCCCCGCCTATCCCGGCGAATGGCCCGACGCGATGACCCGCATCGAGCCCGGCCTGCTGCTGGCAGTCGAGCCCATGATCGCCGTCGGCACGCCCAAGGTCGTCCAGAAGCGCGGCGAATGGCCCGTCTTCACCGCCGACGGCTCTCTCAGCGTCCACTACGAGCACGATGTCTACATCGGCGACGACGGCCCGATCGTGCTGACGGAGGGCTTGGAAGCGTTGCCGGATGTGGTGGGATGAGATCCGGCCCGATCGCTCACGCGATCGGTCCGGCTCAAGGCAGCAACACCAACCCCGGATCCTCCACACGCACGCCGCGCGCATCCGCGATCGTGTGCTTGAAGCCGGGGCGCAGCGCGCCCGTCGCCCAGCGTCCGTCGGGCGTCATCGCGCAGAAGGCAACCTGGTGCTCGTCGGCGAGCTCGAAGCGGTCGGTGATGCGTTCGAGCGCGGCGCGGATCGCGTCCTTCGGCGCTGCGCCGCGGCGCAGCTCCTCGACGACGAAGAACGACCCGCACACGCCGCCGATGAGCTCGCCCGTGCCCGTGGCCGTCGCGCACCCGGCGGTCTGATCGACATACAGCCCCTGCCCGATGATCGGCGAGTCGCCCACGCGCCCCGGCGCCTTGAAGGCCATGCCGCTCGTCGAGCACGCGCCGGCGAGACGGCCCGAGGCGTCGAGGCCGAGGATGCCGACGGTGTCGTGCAGCGGCTCGCTGGGGCGCCGGCGACCGCGCAGCGCCTTCAGACCCTTCAGCTCTTCGACATTCACCGGCGGCAGCCAGCCACGGTACTTGTCGCGGTCGATGTTGCGCGGGTCGCGCCGCCACTGCTCCCACACCTCACGCGCCTCATCAGTGAGCAGGTTCACCGGCTGGAACCCCTCACGCTGCGCGAAGGCCTCGGCGCCCTCGCCGGAGAGCAGCACATGGATGGTCTTCTCCATGACCTTCCGGGCGATCTGCGTGACGGTGGCGTAGTGGCGGATGTATGACACCCCGCCGCAGCGATCGGGATCGGTCATCACGCACGCGTCGAGCGAGACCTGCCCATCGGCGTCCGGCAGACCGCCCACGCCGACCGAGTCGATCGACGGATCAAGTTCGATCGCCGTCGCCGCGGCGACGACCGCGTCCAGCGCATCGCCGTCCTCGGCGAGCAGCGGATACCCCGCCTCCGCCCCCACGGGGCCGAAGGACCAGGTCAGCAGCATCTGGGGGCCGATGGTCATGGGATCAGGATAGTCCTCGAAGAGGCACGGAGGCACGATGGCACGAAGGCACGGAGGGTGGACGCGCCGGCCCCTCCGTGCCTTCGTGCCTGTGTGCCTTCGTGCCTGCCCTTACTCGATCTCCCCGATCTGCCGATACTTCTCCCGATACTTGTCGCGCAGCTCGCGCTGCTTGTTCGTGAGGTTCACGCGCCGACCGTCGATGAAGGCCTCGTGGACATTCGTCGTGATCTCGAGGGGGTCGCCGTCGGTGAGGATCAGCGTCGCGCTCTTGCCCGACTGGATAGAGCCGTACTCGTCATCGACGCCCAGCACCTCAGCGGCCGTCAGCGTGATGGCGCGGATCGCCGCGTCGTGCGGCAGGCCGTGGGCGACCGCGGTGGCGGCCTGGTAGGGCAGGTTGCGCTCGTTGCTCGAGCCGCCGCCCGACGAGATGCACACCGTCAGCCCCGCCTCGTGGAGGCGCGCCGGCAGGGTAAAGGCGTCGTCGTACGCCGCGTCGCGCCGGCCGGGCAGGCTGTGCGTGCCCTCGACGATCACCGGCACGTCGTGCCTGCGCAGGAGCGAGGCCACCTTATCGGCGTCGCGCCCGCCCACGATGACCGGGCGCAGGCCCCGGCCGACCGCCCACGAAACCGCCGCCTGGATCTGCTCGGTCTCGTTGGCGTCGAGCATCACGGGCGTGCGTCCCTCGATCGCCGGGCGAAGCCCCTCGAGGCGCACATCGATGTCCATCGTTGGATCCGCCTCGAGCGCCGCGAAGTACGCCTCCGCCTCGTCAAAGAGCGCGTTCATCGACGCAATGACCGTGTCGGTGCGCTGGCGCTGCTGCTCGGCGCTCATGCGCACAAACGGCGAATCGACCGTGCGCATGTTGGGCCAGGAGATGACCAGCCCCGCGTCGGCGCGAACGGTCATGTCCTCCCAGGTCCAGCCGTCCATCCGCATGACGCTGCCGCGTCCGCTGATCGAACCGCCGCCGGGCCAGACTCCGACGAGCAGCACGCCGTTGCTCCGCGCAACGGGGATGTGCGTGCTGTCGGGGTTCACCGCCGTGTTCGCCTGCACCTCCGGCGTGAAGGCGCCGGTCTCGCTGGAGTCGATGGTGTCCGGCAGCGAACCGATTTCGACGAGGCCCATGCTCGACGCAGCGCCGATGAGGCCCGGGTACACGTGGCGCCCGCGCGCCTCGATGACGTCGACGTCCGCGTTGGGGTTCGCGCGCCGCCAGTCGGAGAGCGCGGCCGCGTCGAAGACGCTCTCGATGACCCCGCCGTCGAAGAGGACGG
>JBICHM010000042.1:0-7874 GCA_043101835.1 Phycisphaerales bacterium
TCTCGAAGAACTGGTCCATCGTGACGAGCAGCACGTAGTTGTCGCCGCAGGCGACGTTGGTCCGGCCTTCCGCCGCCATCTGGGCGCGGCTGTAGAGCTGCAGTTCGCCCGCATCGAGGCTGTCGCGCGCGCCGGGCTTCAGGAAGTAGTCCGGCCCGCCATCCCACACGGGGCCGTAGGGGCTCTGCAGATCCTCGGGCTGGATGAAGCCCTCCTCGACGAGCACCGACAGGTCATCGGGGAAGTCGCCGCCGTGCTGCGCGGCGTAGGAGACGCACGCCGTGTGCAACAGCTTCACCTGCGCGCCCTCGTGCAGGGCCATGGCGTTGTCGCGGGCGCGTTCGAGGGCAGGCGCCAGGATGCCGGCAAGCATCGCCACCCCGCCTCCGCTCTGCGCCATTCCGAGGGCGCCGCCGGCCATGGTCGTTAGCAGCGAGCCGTCCATCTCCGCGTGCTGCACGAGCGCATCGCCCTCCCAGACGGTGACGCTGGTGAGCGGTCGGACGTTCGCTTTCCACTCGTCGTACGGCGGGATTGCGGGCAGCGCGACGTGGTGATCGCTGTGCGGACTGCTCACGCCGCTGGCGAGCGCGGTCAGGAGCCAGTCGACGTAGGGATACGCCATCGGCGCGAGAGCGGGTGTGTCGAGATAGAACAGGCGCACGGGCGCCGTGCCGGCGGCGAGGCGCTGCACCTCGGGGCGCGAGCCCATGCCGGCGTCGCCGCGCCCGGTGGCCTGCGCGACAGCGCCGCGCGCGGCGGTCTTCGAGAACGACACGATCAGGTGCTGGTCGGTGAGCGCGACCGTGGGAAAGAACGGCAGCGGCATGCCGGGGATCTCGACCGACCACCAGCGTGCGCCGGCGTCATCGGCCATCGCGATGCGTGTGTGGCGAAGCGATTCCTCGATCGGGTTGCTCGATGGCGGACCATCTTCGATGACTTGGTTGCCGGCCTCGGCAAGGCTGTCGAGGAACTGGCGCACGGCCGCGGCGTCGCGCACGCCAAGAACGAATGTCAGTCCCGTCGGCGTCGCGTCGGTGACGCCCGCCACGCTGCTGTAGAAGCCGAATGCCGGTCCGAGCGCCGGCAATACATCATCGCGAAGGTCAAGGCCGGTGAGCTCGCGCAGCTGCTCGAGGAACTCCCCGGCCTCCGGGACCGCCTCCATCGCGACCGCCATCTCGTCCCACGCACTGGTCAGGTCGAGCGCGGCCATGCCGCCCATCGCGCCGTTTGCGGGGATGGCGCGGAGGTCCGCGTCCGTCAGCCCGCCCTCATGGATGCTCCACGCCTGCGCATTGGGGCGAATCTTGCTGGAGCTGATGCGAAGCTGCATCGCATCGGCGCTCCGCGAGAGCACGCCCTCGAACACCGGCGCGTTCTCGCCGGTCAGCACGCGGTAGAACGCCATGTCGGACGGTGTGTTGCCCACGTCGCCATCGATGAGGTTCTCGAGCAGCGGGGTCGTAAACCACGACGCCGCCGCGGAGTCCACCCGCATCCGCATGATCGCTCTCCCCTCTGCTGCGGGCAGCGTCGCGAAGGGGTTCTCGCCGACATCGCCGACGACCAGCGTTGCGTCGAATCGGCCGTTGCGCTCGACGACGCCGGCGCTGCCGGGGCCCATCGGCGTCATCAGCGCGAGCGATTCGGGCCCGATCGCGCCGGCCTCGCCCTCGACGAGCATGCCCTGCATGCCGAGCACCATCTCGAGCATGTCGATCAGGCCCTGCGCATCGGCGCGGTCGGCCTGCGAGGAGATCATCACGAGGCCGATGACCGGCGGCGCGCCTTCCTCTTCAGGCTGCGCGCCCGTGATCGCCAGGCGCATCGGCGCACCGATGAGCGGCATGAGCGGGCGCACCTGATCAATCTCAGCGCCCGCGCCGGTCATCTCGGCGACCTCGAGCAGGCGATCGGGCAGCAGCGCGAGCGCCTCGCGCAGCCCCGCATCCTTCGGATGCGAGACGAGCGCCGACGGATCGCTCAGTTCGAAGGCGAGCCACACATCCTGGGCCGCGGCGCGGCTCGGCAGGAGGAGCGACAGCAGGAGGGCGGCGACAGCCGCGACGAAGCGTGGGCGGGCATGCATGATCCAACTCCCTTCCGGATTCCGGGCATGATCGCCGACACCGCGCGCCGATTGCAAGCGCGAGACCTGAGATCCGAGATCCGAGGGGGTCAGCCGCCGGTCCGCTCGCGCAGCTCGCGGAACCAGTTCAGTGTCACGGCGAGCTCGGCGCGGTTGGTCGGGTTGGCGGTCGGGTCGCGCTCGACGAGCAGGAAGCGGTCGCCATCGGGGTGAACGCTGAACGCCGGGTAGTCCATGCCGCCGGGTATGCACGCGAAGAGCAGCTCGGGCACGCCGACGCGGAGCGTGCCATCCGCCTCGGCGATGGACGCGCTGTAGAGCTCGTTCCGCCACCAGAAGTACAGCTCGTCGCCCCCGGGCGACCAGATCGGGTGCGCCCCGCCGCTGGCCGAGACCTGCCAGCGCCCCGCCCCGTCGGGGAAGGGGCGGATGAACACCTCGGATCGACCGGACGCGGCGGAGTCGTAGGCGATCCATCGCCCGTCGGGCGACACCGTGGCGCGCGGATCGTCGGCGGGCGTCGCGACGATCGGGGTGACCTCGGCGCCTTCTCCCTCTCGGCGCATCACGATGTCGAACTCGCCGCCGGGCCGATCGCGGACGAACACAAGCGAGCCGTCATCGAGCCAGTCGGTGGGCCCCTCGAACTCATCGCCCGGCCCGATGGCGCGCTGGCCGGCGCCGTCGGCGCCGATGACCGAGAGCACTTGGAAGGAGCCGCGCGGCACGCTGGTGTAGGCGATCTCGCCGCCGTCGGGGCTCCAGATGGGCTGCAGGCTGTCGCCGTCGCCGTAGGTGAGTCGCGTCAGCACGCCGCGCGCGATCTCGTAGACCCACAGATCGCTCCAGCCCTCCTCGATGCGGAAGATCTGCAGCGCGATGCGCCGGCCATCGGGGGAGAGCGACGCCGCGCCGATGCCCTGGGGTTCGACGCCCACCGGCGTGCGCGCGCCGGCGCGATCCGCCCAGTTGAGAAGCGAGCGGAAGTCGCCCCCGTCGCCGAGCATGCAGACGAGCACGCCGTCGTCGCTCACCGAGAGCGACAGGCCGCCGTTCGGCATGGCGAAGGCGACATTCTCGATCGCGCGCACCGGTGCGCCGTTCGCGCGGAGCGCCGCCGCGTCGAAAGGCAGGGCAAAGACGCCCTCGCTGCGCCCGAAGAGCAGGTGCCCGGATCGCGCATAGACCGGATTGCTCCCGCCGCGATGCAGCACCTCCCGCTCGCCGGAGTCGAGGCGCACGGCTTCGATCGTCGCGTTCTCGAAGTCCGAACCCGTGTCCTGCGCCGTGAAGAGCACGGCGTTCGACCCGGGCAGCGCGTGGGGCCACCGGTGGGAGCGCTCCTCCGCGCGGAGCGTCGTGAGCCGGCGCACCTCGCCGCCCGCTTCGGGAACGATGTACAGCCCGTCGCTGGTCGAGGGCGCGAGGACGATGCGCCCGTCGTCGGTCCAGGTGGCGCCGCGGAAGTCGCCCGGCGGCGTCTCGCAGACGGTGACCGGCGCCCCGCCGTCGATGGGCGCCTTCATGATCCGTCCGTTGGCGAAGTACCCGATCCACGCGCCGTCGGGGCGGAAGAAGGGGTTCGCAGCGCCCTCGGTCCCCTGACGCGCCGTCGAGCGGAACTCGTCGAGGCGGCGCGTGTGCAGCACGCGGGGGCCGTCCGTCCCTCGGGCGACGAAGGCGAGGGTCTTCCCGTCCGGCGTGATGGCGAACGGATGGCTCGTGAGCGTGGCGAACTCCAGCTCGCCGCCGAGCGTCGTCAGGAATCGGCGCACCGGCTCGCCTGCGCTGTGCGGCGCCGTCCACGCGCGCCACGCCGAGACGCCCGCGATCGCAGCGAGCACCGCCACGAGCGGGAGGAGCACGCGCACGCCGACGCCGCTCGAAGCGCGCGTCGCGGCCGGGACTTCGCCGGCCAGCGCCATCCGCGACGCCGAAGGATCGCGCAGGAACTCCTCGATCTCCACGCGCGCATCGCCGATGTCGCGCAGGCGGCGATCCGCGTCCTTGGTCAGGCAGCGGCGCAGCAGCAGGCGCACGGTGGGGGGTGTGTCGCCGGGCAGGCGGTCCCAATCGGGGTCCTTGTGCAGGATCGCGCCGAGCGAGTCGGTGATCGTCTCGCCCCGGTAGGGGCTTGCGCCGGTGAGCGCTTCGAAGAGCACGCAGCCGAAGGCCCAGATGTCGGTGCGCCGGTCGATGCGCTTCCCGCGCGCCTGCTCGGGCGAGAGGTACGCCGCGGTGCCCATGATCTGCCCGGCCTGGGTGTGGTGGCTCGGCGCCGGGGGTGGGCTGGTCATCGTCGGCGAGCGCGAGAGGTCGAGCGACGACCCGCGCCCTTCCACTTCCTTGGCGAGGCCGAAGTCCAGCACCTTCGCCTTGCCGTCGGCGGTGACGATGATGTTGCCGGGCTTCAGGTCGCGGTGGATCACGCCCGCCTCGTGCGCTGCCTCGACGCCCGAGGCCACCTGCGCCGCGATGCGCAGCGCCTCATCGAGCGCGAGCGGCCCGCGCGCGAGCGCCTCGGCGAGCGTCGGGCCCTCCACGTATTCCATTACGAGGTAGCGCCCGCCGCCGGTCTCCTCGAGGCCGTAGACGCCGGCGATGTTGGGGTGCGTGAGCGACGCGAGCAGGCGCGCCTCGCGCTCGAAGCGCGCCAGGCGCTCGGGGTCCTGCGCCAGGTGCTCGGGCAGCGCCTTGATGGCCACCTTGCGATCAAGGCGCGGATCCGTGGCGAGGTAGACGACGCCCATCCCGCCGCGCCCGAGTTCGCGGTCGATGGTGTAGGGGCCGATCTGTGCTGGCGTCGTCATCGCGGGGGCGGGCTACTCCACCGGCATCGATCGGCGCAGGCCGTCGAGCCAGTGCAGGGTCACATTGATGTACGGCTGATCATCGGGCGGATCCGGGATCTGCTCAATGATGGCGAAGCGTTCACCGTCGGGGAAGATGTCGAACTCCTTCGGGCCGACGATGGAGAGCCCGGTCAGCTGCGCCGCGGTCAGCACGACCTCGGGCGCGCCGATGCGCAGCGCCGGCTCGCGCTCGATCGCCACGCGCAGCAGGTTGCGCGCGCTCGGATCGACGAAGTACACGAAGGCGCCGTCGGGCGACCACACCGGGTTGATGCCTTCGCCGCGCGAGAGCAGGGTGACGCGCGCCGCCAGTGCGCCGCGTTCGGTGTCGAAGGCCTGCATCACCACGCGATTCTCGCCGGCGGAGTCGGAGGCATACGCCAGGAACTCACCGAGCGGATCGAAGGCGGGCATGCTGTCGATGCCGCCCGACTGCACGAGCGGGCGCGGCGCGCCTTCGCGCCCGAAGGGCGAGATCCAGATGCTCCGCACCGCGGCGTCGTAGCCGCTGGCGAACTGGTACACGACCCACCGCCCGTCCGGCGAGATCGTCGGCATGACCTCCACGCCCGCGCCCGCCTCGCGATTCGTGCCCGGCGCGCGCGTGGACTCGTCGCCGAGACGGATGCGCTGCAGATCGCTTCGCTCGCTGGAGATGTAGTAGCTGAATAGCAGCTCATCATTGCTGATCCACACCGGTGCGCCGGTCACCTCGCGCCCGCTGATCACGGGCGTGAGGAACCCCGTCGCGATGTCGAGGGTCTGCGCGGTCGGCGGCCCGTTGGGCTCGGGGACGGTCATCAGCCCGAGCGCGCGGCCGTCGGGCGACACATCAACGAAGGGCAGGAAGAGCAGCCGCCGGTCGATGATCGGCTCGCGCTCGCCGTTCATGTCGATCGCGATCGGGCGCACGCCGTCGCCGAGCTCGGCGCCGAGCGTGTAGTACAGGTCGCCTTCGGGCGAGATCACGAACTGCTCGATGGGCGAGTGCAGCGGGAGGAAATCGCCCACAACGGCGCTGGTCGCGTCGTCGAAGCGCGCCACCGAGAGCGTGTCGCCCCGCACGAAGGCGATGCGCCGCCCGCCGTCGAAGACGACGGCCTCGTCGGTTTCGGTGAGCACGCGCGTCGCGCTTGGGGCGTCGAGATCGATCGCGAAGAGGTCGAAGACCGGGCCGCGCTCGGGGTCGAGCAGCGCCACCGATGCGAGCACGCGCCGCCCGCCCGGCAGCGTCGCCCAGGGGACGCCGAACGCGCCGCCCTCGACGACCTCATCAACCCGAAGCGTCGGCGTCACGGCCAGCGTCTCGAGCGACAGCGTGAAGAAGCGCAGCCGGTTGTCGCCGACGATCAGCACACTGGTGGGCGACATCCACACCGGCGGGATCCGCAGGTCGTAGCCGGGGCCGCGATCGCTGGCCAGCAGCGTCGTCACCGGCCCGCCGTCGATCGACACGCGCCGCAGCTCGAGCAGGTTGCTGTTCGGATCATTCCACGTGAACAGCACGACGCGCCCGTCGGGGGAGACGGTCACGTTCTGCGCATGCTCGGCGCCGGCCAGCGCACGCGCATCGGGCTCGTCCATCGAGCGCACGTACAGGCGCGTCGTTTCGCCGTCCGGCGCACCGACGAAGACCAGCGTTCTTGTCTGATGCGCCACCGCGAAGGCCGAGCTGAGCGCCCCCTCGCCCCCGCCGGCGATGCGTGTGGGGATGGCCAGGTGCATCGGCTCGCGCGCCGTCGCGCCGCCCGAAGTCATCGCGCCGCCGGCCAGCCACGCGCCCGCGCCGACGACGGCCAGCGCCAGGGCGATCACGAGGAACGCCGCGGGGTGCAGACGCGTCGATGTCCCCGCCGGCGCATCGACCGAGGGCGCGCGCATCTGCAGGTCGAGGCGCGCATCGCCGATGTCGCGGTACCGCTTCGACTTGTCGCGCTCCAGGCACCGGCGCAGCACGTGGCGCACCTGACGGGGCGTCGTCGCCGGCAGGCGCGACAGGTCGATGTCCTTGTGCAGGATCGCGCCGATCGAGTCGCTCACCGTCTCGCCGACGAAGGGCGAAGCGCCCGTGAGCATCTCGTAGAGGATCACACCGAAGGACCAGATGTCGGCGCGCCGATCGACGCGCCGCCCGCGCGCCTGCTCGGGGCTCATGTACGCCGCGGTGCCCATGATGACCCCCGGCACGGTCGGCGAGCCGGCGGGGCTCGTCAGCGTGGGGCTCATGGTCGAGCCGCTGGCGGAGGTCGATTCCTCGCTGCGCGCGAGGCCGAAGTCGAGCACGGTCGCCTTGCCCTCGGGCGTCACGATCACAGTGGCGGGCTTGAGGTCGCGGTGGATGACGCCCGCATCGTGCGCCGCCTCGACGCCCGCCGCGATCTGGTCGGCGATCTCGAGCGCCTCATCGACCGACAGCGCCCCGCGATCGAGGCGATCGGCCAGCGTCTCGCCCTCGACATACTCGAGCACGAGGTAGCGCAGCCCCGCGTGCTCCTCGACGCCGTAGATCCCCGCGACATTCGGATGGCTGAGGGATGCGAGCGTCTTCGCCTCGCGCTCGAAGCGCGCGAGGCGTTCGGGGTCCTGGGCAAGGTGCTCGGGCAGCGCCTTGACGGCGACCTTGCGGTCGAGGCGCGTGTCGTGCCCGAGGTACACGACCCCCATGCCGCCACGCCCGAGCTCGCGCTCGACCGAATACGGCCCGATCATGTCCGGCGTCCCGCTCACGGGCGAGAGTGTAGCGGAGGCAGCCCAAAGAGCCCTGAGCGCAAGCTCAGGGTTACTCGTCCGCACGCAGTGCGATCGTGCGGGTGTCCCCGAGCGTGCGCGCGGGGCGCCGTGTCCCTTACCCCATCTCCCCGAAGCAGGGCCCCACCGCCCGCGCCGCGGGCAGCACCTCGTTGTCCCTCGGAATCTTCCGCTGCGTG
>JBICHM010000043.1:0-11628 GCA_043101835.1 Phycisphaerales bacterium
AGGACGCTCTTCCGATCTGTGATGCTCGAGGCGCTCGCTGCCGCAACTGACGTAGTCGCGCGCGTCGCGTCGGTGCACGCCGTGATCCTCGCCGGCGCCGGCGGGGTCTTCTGCGCAGGCTTCGACCTGTCGCTGTGCATCGAGGATGAGCAGGCGATGGGCGTACTGCTGACGCGACTCTCTGTCTGCGTGCGGAAGCTCCGGCGCCTACCGACGCCGGTGGTCGGCGCGGCCAGCGGCGCGGCGATTGCCGGGGGCTGTGCGCTGCTTGGCGCCTGCGACTTCGTCGTGACCGACATCAACGCGAAGATCGGCTACCCCGTCGTGCGCCTCGGCGTCAGCCCCGCCGTCGCCAGCCCGCTGCTGCAGCTGGCCGCCGGTCGCGCCCACGCGCGAGAACGCCTGCTCGACCCCGGCCTGATCACCGGCGAAGAAGCCGTGCGCATCGGCCTTGCGACTGAGTGCGTGCAGACGCGCGCCGAAGTGCTGTCCCGGGCTCGGGAGATCGCAAACGCGCTCGCCGCGAAGCCCGCCCACGCCGTGCGTATCACGAAATCATGGCTCAATGAACTCGACGGCTCGGACGGCGACGCGCTGCTCGACGGCGCGCTGGCCGCGAGCCTCTCCACCGCCAACACCCCCGAGGCGCGGGCGCAGCTCGCCGCCGTGTGGGGATCCCGATAGCACCGGAACGACGATGACGACGACCGACCAACTTGCATTGCTGAAAGTCGAAGGGCGCATCGCGCGTCTGACGCTCAACCGCCCCGACGCGCGCAACGCGCTCTCGATCGACCTGCTCGAGGCCATCCACGCGCGCCTCGACGAGCTCGCGCAGATGACCGAGCCCTCGGTGTGCGTCATCACCGGCGCCGGCAAGTGTCTGTGCGCGGGGATGGACCTCAAGGCCGCGCTCAATGTCCCCGGCGCGCCGGCGAAGCTGCTGAGCTCCATCGCGGAGATGACGATCAAGGTGCGCCGGTTGCCGCAGGTGACGATCGCGCGCATCAACGGCGCCGCGATCGGCGGGGGCGCCGGGCTGATGTGCGTCTGCGACCTGGGTTTCACCCACCCCGAGGCGAAACTCGGCTATCCGGAAGTGGACATCGGCGTCTGCCCGGCGGTGGTGGCGCCGTGGCTGATGCAGCGCATCGGCGCCGGCACAGCGCGCCAGACGCTGCTCAAGGGCGGAACGATGGGCGGCGAGGAAGCCGCGGCCCTCGGCATGGTCACCGCCTGCGTCCCGATGGCCGACCTCGACGCGCGCGTCGAGGAGACCGCCGCCCGCCTTGCCGCAGCCGGCCCGGGCGCCCTCCGCGCCACGAAGACCTGGCTGAACGAGATGGAGGGCGAGCGCCTGATCGAGCAGGTGCGCGCGGGGGCGGAGCTGTCGGCGCGCGTGGTGGAATCACCGGAGGCGCGGGCGGCGCTGGAGAAGATGTTCAGTAGGTAACCATTGAGCGGGTGCCACGCATTGCCCGAAGGGCAACGCGTGCGGAGCGTGCCAGGCCCAAGCTACACGACGCGCTTGTCTATCGACTCCGGTTGGCCACGGATCTCGGTCCAGTACTCCTCCCGGACATCGTCATCAATCTCCACGGGTCCAGAGCCTGCCCAGTGCCGGTCCTGACCATTCTTCTTGCAGCCGGAGATCCAGTATTCATCGCCCGTTTCGACATCGACATAGTTGCCGCTGACGCCCGACCCCTTGAGCGTCTCGAAGCGACGGCCTTGGTAGTACACCGAGCTGCCCCACTTCGAGAACTGCACCCGGCCGATCCGAGCGGGCCCGCGATCGTTGGAGTTGCTCTTCAACTCGATGTACATGATTCGCGTTTTCATGCGTCACGCCTAAGCGGCGCCGGTTGGACCCAGCACTTGGAACGGAAGCGACTCCCCGCTGAGAACCATTTCCCCACGCGTTGGCCTTCGGCCAATGCGTGGCACCCAGTCGATCACGCCGCCATCCCCTCCACCGTCAGGCGCGCAACATCCGTCCGCTCACTCGCATGCTCGACGGTGATCGCGCAGACATTCCCCTCGGCGTCGAGGTCGAGGATGGTGTTCTCATCGAGGTCGCGCGACTCGGCGATGGCTGTGTCGCGGAACTCGATATAGAGGGTGTCGGTGTCCATGAAGTCGGCGATCCGCATAGGCGGGCCCTCCCGGAATCGGAGGGTAGTCGCCGGGTCGGGCGCCTCACCACGCGTTGCCCTCCGGGCAATGCGTGGCACCCGAGATGACCCCTCACCGGGCATTTTCCCGGTCATTGGTCGGGGATTGTCCGCATCGCTCCGCGAGGCTTGCGGATGCCCTATACTCGGCGGTCTGAGCGGCTCGGCCGCGACTCGCGGGCCGGCGGCCGGGCGAACCCGTTGACGGGGCGCCGCGACGCCGGACCAGACGGGTCTCGCGCCCCGGAACGGGGCCGCATCAGGCAAACGATCCCTGCAGGGCGTCGGGAGCGGTCCCGAGGCCAGGAGTGAGCAACGACGCATGCGCGTGACGCCGCTGCCATTCGAGCGCGAAGACTCCGGGGAGACCCCCGGCGTTGTCACGCTCACGCTCGAACAGCCCGGCAAGCCCGTCGTCGTGCTCGATTCCGACCTCCTGAAGCGGATCGACGCCACCCTCGATGAAATCGGGACGGATATCGCCGGCTTCGTGCTGGCCTCCGCTAGCGAGCGGGTCTTCGTCGCCGGGGCCAACCTCGTCGAGATCGACGGGCTCAGCGACCCCGAACTGCACGAATACCTCGAGTTCGGCGCCCGGGTCTACGGCCGGATCGCCGACCTGCCCTGCACGACGGTCGCCGCGATCAACGGCGCGGCCCTTGGGGGCGGCCTCGAGATCGCCATGCATTGCGATGTGCTCGTCGGCCTCCGCACGCCCGAGGGCGGGAAGCCCTACCCGGTCGGCCTGCCCGAGGCGGGCCTGGGCCTTTGCCCGGGCTGGGGCGGCACGGCCCTGCTGCCGGCGCGCATCGACCCTGAGCAGGCCATCCGTATGACCTGCACCGGCAAGCCCATGACCAGCGACCAGGCGGCCGACGCCGGACTGCTCGGCGAACTCGCCGACGACCGCGCCGGGCTGCTGGCCCTCGCGAAGCGCATCGCGGCCCGGCCGAAGTCCGGCCCGGGCCCTCGCTCGATCGCGCAGAACGATGTCGGGTCGGGCGTCCGCAGCACACTGGAACGAATCCGCGCCGACCTGCCGCAGACCAAGGCGGCGGCGGCGGTGGTCGAATGCATCGAAGCCGGTCTCAATTCGGGCTGGCAGGCGGCGCTGGAATGTGAGCGCCGGAATCTGGTTTCGATCCGGCACACGCCGGAAGCGAGGGAGGCGCTCGAGGCCTTCTTCAATAAGGGAAAGTCGGGGCGCAGTTAGGTGAGCGACCGGCGCGCTGCGCGTTCCCGGGTGTTTCGGGCACGCGAGCGGGCCACAGATGGAGTTGAGCGCCATGGCCGGCCAGAAGGCAGACCTCTCGAAGATGAAGGGCGTGTCGGAGAAGGACCGCGCGCTGCTGCAGGACGCCGAGCGCATGCTGGGCCCGGAGCCCGAGGAGATGGGCTTCGTCAAGAACCTCTTCTGGGGTCGCCTGCGCGAAGAACTCGTCTTCCCGTACCCGCAGCCGAGCCCGGAGGAATCCGCGCGCTGCGATCAGCTGCTCGCCGCGCTCGACGACTATCTGCGCAACGAGCACCCGGCTGTGCAGATCGATCAGGAGCAGGAGATCCCCCAGTGGGTGATCGAGAAGCTCTTTGACCTGGGCGTGCTGGGGATGACCATCCCGCGTGAGTTCGGCGGGCTGGGCCTGGGCATCACTTCGTACAACCGGGTGCTGGAGCGCATCGGCGCGACGTGCGCCTCCACGGCGGTCGTCGTCAGCGCCCACCAGTCAATCGGCTGCAAGGCCATCATGCTCTTCGGCACCAAGGCGCAGCAGGAGCGCTGGCTCCCCGCGCTCGCCAAGGACACGCTCAGCGCATTCTGCCTGTCGGAGCCGGATGTCGGCTGCGACGCCGGCGGTCAGCAGACCCACTGCGAGCTGAGCGACGACGGCGAGCACTACATCCTCAACGGCGAGAAGAAGTGGGCCACCAGCGGCGCGCTCTCCGGCGTCTTCACCGTCATGGCCAAGCAGAAGATCGTCGACCCCAGGAGCGGCAAGGAGCGCGAGAAGGTCACCGCGCTGATCTGCACGCCGGACATGCCGGGCGTCGACATCTTCCAGAAGAACCGCTCCAAGTGCGGCATCCGCGGCACCTGGCAGGCGCGCATCCGCTTCACCGATGTGAAGATCCCGAAGGAGAACCTGCTCCACGAAGAGGGGCGCGGGCTCAATGTCGCCCTCACCTGCCTGAACTACGGGCGCTGCACGCTGTCGGCCGGAATGCTCGGCTCGGCGAACACCGTCATGGACCAGGCGACGAAGTGGGCGCGCACGCGCTACCAGTTCAAGCGCCCGCTCAGCGACTTCGAGCAGGTGCGCGAGAAGATCGCCCGCATGTCGGCGTACACCTACGCCGCCGACGCGATGCTCTACATGACCACCGGCATGCTCGACCGCCACGACGGCGACATCATGGTCGAGACGGCGGTGTGCAAGGTGTTCTGCAGCGAGATGGGCTGGCGGGTCATCAACGACGGCGTTCAGATCATGGGCGGCGAGTCGTACATGACCGAGAACGAAATCGAGCGCCAGTTCCGCGACAGCCGCATCTACCTGATCGTCGAAGGCGCCAACGAGGTGATGCAGCAGTTCATCTTCGGCTACGGCGGCAAGCAGCTGGCCGAGCAGATGCTGGGCGTCAAGGACGCCGTCGCCTGGGACGGCGACCAGTCCGTTGGCGCGAACCTCGGTCGCATCCTGCGCAACGGGCTGAACCCGACGGTCGCAAGCCGCGCGATCCCGCTCGGCGCCGAGGTGTACCTGGGCATCAAGCCATCGGCGCCGCAGGTCACAAAGCTGCACGGCTCGCTCTCAGGCTGGGGCGACCGCCTGGGTCGTCTGGTTCGCGAGCACGCGCACAACTTTAAGATGGCCAGCAAGATGCACGAGGAGAAGATCATCGAGCGCCAGTGCGTGCAGGCGCGCATCGGCGACAACGGCATGTGGCTGCACGCGATGGCGTGCACGCTGTCGAAGCTCGACATGCAGATCCGGCGCGGCGATGACGGCGTCGAGTTCGAGCGCGACCGCGCCGCCGCGGAGCACTTCCTCGCCATGGCTGAGATCGAGATCCGGCGCAACATCCGGGCGCTCGGCGAGAACGCCGACGACTCGATGCGCCGCGCCGCCGAGGCCGCGATCGCCTACAGCGACACGCTCCCCAACGACCGATTCGTCATCCCCGAGTCGTCGCCGGTGGCCAAGGGCCAGGGCGCGAAGCTCGAGCACGAGCACATCAAGCAGTTCCCCGGCGCCGGCGCGACCGCGTCCTGACCGGCCCCGACAACCCACCTACGCAACCGCGCTTGGCCCGGACGCCGATGCGCACACGCCCGCTCGATCGAGCCGGCGAGAGAGACGGAGAGTTCCCGATGGTCTTCGAGAAGATCCAGGACATGGGCCACGAGAATGTGGTCTTCTGCCATGACAGCGAGACGGGCCTCCGCGCCATCATCGCGATCCATGACACCACGCTCGGCTCCGCCCTCGGCGGCACCCGGCGCTGGTTCTACGAGAACGAGCAGGCGGCCCTGACCGATGTGCTCCGTCTCAGCCAGGCCATGACCTGGAAGGCCGCCGCGGCCGATCTTCCGATGGGCGGCGCCAAGAGCGTCATCATGCGCTCCAGCAAGGACGAGCAGCCCACCGAGGCGCTCGCCCGCGCCATGGGGCGCATGGTCGATCGCCTCAACGGCCTCTACATCGCCGCCGAGGATGTCGGCGTCAACACGCAGTTCATCGACTGGATGGCCCAGGAGACGAACCACGTCATGGGCGGCGAAACCGTCAGCCGGGGCGGCGACCCGGCGCCCTACACGGCGCGCGGCGTCGTGAACGGCATCAAGGCCGGCCTCCAGGCCGCCGGCAAGCCCGGCTCCCTGGAGGGCGTCCGCATCGCCATCCAGGGCCTCGGCGCGCTGGGCTACAACGTGCTCAAGATCGCCAAGAACGAAGGGGCCGATGTCGTCGCCGCCGAAATGAGCACCGAGCGCCTCGAGCAGGCCGCCGGTGAGTTCCAGTTCGAGACCGTCCGTCTCGACGAGATCCTCACTGTCGAGTGCGATGTGCTCTGCCCGTGCGCCCTCGGCGCCGTCGTCAACAGCGACAACATCCCCAAGCTCAACTGCAAGGTGCTCTCCAGCGGCGCGAACAACGTGCTCGCCAACGGCGCCGAAGACGCCAAGGCGCTCCGCGAGCGCGGCGTCATCTACTGCCCCGACTTCGTCGTCAACGGCGGCGGCCTCATCCGCCTCGCCGGCCTCTACGTGGGCTGGGATGAGGAGAAGATCAACAGCCAGATCCGCAACATCGAGCAGGTCACGCTGGCGATCCTCAACCAGACCGACAAGCACGGCGACGCCCACACCGCCGCGATCGCCTACGCGGAAGAGCGCATCCGCGCGGGCAAGAAATCCGGCAACCTCCAGACCGCCTGAACGGCGCCGTTCCGGCGGACGACAGCAACAGATCCCCCGCGGGGCGCGACCTTCGAGGCGCGCCCCCGTTTGACCTTCCGGAGCCTCGCATGCCCGTCTCGACCGCCTACAAGACGGAGATCCAGCACCTCCAGATCCTCGACGAGCAGGGCAAGCTCGACGAGAAGCTGGGCAAGGGACTGATCGCCGACGCCGACCTCGTCAAGCTCTACGAGCACATGAGCGTGTGCCGCCAGCTCGACGAAATCGCCTTCAAGCTCCAGCGCTCCGGGCGCATGGGCACCTATCCGCAGAACAAGGGGCAGGAAGCCTCCGCGACCGGCGTGGCCTTTGCGCTCAAGAAGAGCGACTGGATCGTGCCCTGCTATCGCGAGAACGCCGCGCTCTTCTGGCACGGCCTCCCGATGGAGAAGGTGCTGCTGCACTGGATGGGCGACGAGCGGGGCAACGAGATCCCCAAGGGCTGCAACATCCTGCCGCTGTCGATTCCCATCGGCACCCACATGCTGCACGCCGTGGGCATCGGCTGGGCCGCGAAGCTCCGCAAGGAAGACACCGTCGTCGCCACCTTCTTCGGCGACGGCGCCACGAGCGAGGGCGACTTCCACGAGGCGATGAACTTCGCCAGCGCCATCAAGACACCGACGGTCTTCATCTGCCAGAACAACGGCTGGGCCATCAGCGTGCCCATCGAGAAGCAGACCGGCTCGGAGACCTTCGCCCAGAAAGCCCTCGCCTACGGCATGGACACCATCCGCGTCGACGGCAACGACATCTTCGCCGTCCACAAGGCGGCGAAGGACGCCGTGGAGCGTGGCCGGAAGCACGGCACGCCGTCATTCATTGAGTGCCTGACCTACCGCTACGGCGACCACACGACCGCCGACGATGCGCGTCGCTACCGCGACCAGGCCGTGCTCGACGAGTGGCTGAAGAAGGACCCGCTCATCCGCATCCGCAAGTACCTGAGCGCGAAGAAGCTCTGGGACGATGCGAAACAGGAGGCGCTCGAGACGCGCGCCAAGGAGCACGTCGCCGAGGTCGTCAGGAACGCCGAGGGCATCGAGAAGCCGGCATCGGCCGACTTCTTCGATCACATGTTCGCCGAGATCCCCGCCGATCTCGCGCTCCAGCGCGACACGATGCGGACGAACTCGCTGAGCCAGTTCCCCAACCAGGAGACGCTGCAGCGCCGCGCCGCCGGCCAGCACGCCTGATCGTCATGCTCATCCCACTCAGCGACAAGTCCGGCAAGCGCACCTGGGTGAACGCGTTCCTCGTGCGCGATGTTCGCGAACGCAAGGCCGGGTGCGATGTCGTCTACGGCCCCTCGGGGCATGTGCGCACCGACGAATCCGCCGAAGATGTCGTCGCACGAATCAACGACGCGATGCTCGCCGTCTCCAACGCCGCCGGCATCGCCGCCATCATGAACCAGTCCACCGGGGATTCCGACGACGGCGCCGCGGCGCTCGGCGCAGTCCTCTGAATCGACCTTTCGAGACCACGCTCCATGGCCAACCTCACACTCGTCCAGGCGATCAACCTCGCGCTCACCCAGGAGATGGAGGCCGACGAACGCGTCGTCCTCCTCGGCGAGGACATCGGCAAGAACGGCGGCGTCTTCCGCGTCACCGAGGGCCTCCAGCAGCGCTTCGGCGAGCACCGCGTCGTCGACAGCCCGCTTGCCGAGTCCGGCATCATCGGCACGGCCATCGGCCTCGCGATGAACGGCATGCGCCCCGTGCCCGAGATCCAGTTCGAGGGGTTCCTCGGCCCCGCCTACGACCAGATCGTCAACCACGCCGGGCGCTACCGCACGCGCACGCGCGGCGCCATCACCATCCCGATGACCATCCGCGTGCCCGTCGGCGGCGGCATTCACGCCCCCGAGCTGCACTCGGATTCCCCCGAGGCGATCTACGCCCACCACCCGGGCCTGAAGGTCGTCATGCCCTCGACGCCCTACGACGCGAAAGGCATGCTCATCAGCGCGATCCGCGACCCCGACCCGGTCATCTACTTCGAGCCCAAGCGCATCTACCGCGCCTTCCGCGAGGAGGTGCCCGAGGACGAGTACACCGTGCCAATCGGCAAGGCCAAGCTTGTCGAGGAGGGCACGGATGTGACCGTCGTCAGTTGGGGCGCGCCGGTGCTCCAGTGCCTCAAGGCGATGGACAGCCTGCCGGATGACATTAGCGTCGAGCTGATCGACCTGCGGACGATCTACCCGATGGACATCGACGCGATCTGCGAGAGCGTCGAGAAGACCGGGCGCTGCGTGGTCGTGCACGAGGCGGCCCGCACCGCCGGCATGGGCGCGGAGATCATCGCGACCATCCAGGAGCGCTGCTTCCTGCACCTGGAGGCGCCGGTGCAGCGCGTCACCGGCTTCGACACCGTCATGCCGTACTACAAGCTCGAGATGGACTACCTCCCCGAGGCGCCGCGGATCGCCGAGGCGATCAGCGCCTGCGCGGCGTATTGAACCGACTGCCTCGACGAACCTTCGCCCCGACGACGAATCACCTCCGACCCTGAGACCGACGACCATGGGCCACGCCACCTCATCCGATCCGAATGTCTTCATCCTCCCCGACCTTGGCGAGGGCGTGCACGAAGCCGAACTCATCGCCTGGAAGGTGAAGGAGGGCGACACCGTCGAGGAGCACCAGATCCTCGCCGAGATGGAGACCGACAAGGCCCTCGTCGAGGTGCCGAGCCCGCGCGCCGGCGCCATTAAGACGCTGCATGGCTCAGAGGGCGAGATCCTCAATGTCGGCAACCCTCTCGTCACCTACGAGGGCGGCGCCGATGCCCCGGCGGCCAAGACCGCGCCCAAACCCGCCGAGAAGTCCGCCGCCGCGCCTAAGGAAGAGGAACGCAAGGACGCCGGCACGGTCGTCGGCGCCGTCTCCGATGAGCCCCTGATCGCCGATGGCGGCGGCAAGGCCCTCGCCGCCCCGGCCGTGCGCCGACTCGCGCGCGACCTCGGCGTCGACATCAACAGCGTCAAGGGCACCGGCCTCGCCGGGCGCGTGACCGATCGCGATGTGCGCGCCGCCGCCGAGCGCGGCGCCAGCGCCCCCGCCACCCGCTCCGCGCCCGCCCCTGCCCCCGCGGCGCGGCGCGACCCCGCCCCCACCGCCAACGGCTCGAGCGCCCCGGCCGCCCGCCCGCAGATCGCCCCGCCCAAGCCGGGCGAGACGCAGAAGATCCCCTTCCGCGGCGTGCGCCGCACCATCGCCGGGCGCCTGCGCCAGAGCGTGGATGTCGCCGTGCACTTCACCGTCGTCGATGAGGCGGATGTCTCGGCGCTCGACGCGCTGCGCAAGCGCACCGCCGCGGCGAGCGGCGAGAAGCTGAGCTACCTGCCCTTCGTTGTCAGCGCCGTCTGCCGCGCGCTGCGCAAGTTCCCGTCGCTCAACGCGACCGTCGATGACGAGGCGCAGGAGATCCTGCGTCACCACAGCATCCACATGGGCATGGCGGTGGACACCGAGCACGGCCTGACCGTGCCCGTGCTCGCCGACGCCGATGCGCTTGGCGTGCTGCAGGTCGGGCGTTCGATCGCCGCGCTCGCCGAGAGCGCGCGCAACCGCACGATCCCGCGCGAGCAGCTGATGGGCAGCACCTTCACCATCAGCAATGTCGGCAGCCACGCCGGGCGCTTCGCGACGCTGATCATCAACTACCCCGAGGTCGCCATCCTCGGCGTCGGGCGCGTGCGCGACGGCGTCGTGGTGCGCGACGGCGGCATCCACATCGCCAAGGTCATGCCGCTCAGCCTCGCCTGCGACCACCGCGTCGTGGACGGCGCCGAGGGCGCGCTCTTCCTCGCCGAGGTCATCAGCCTGCTGCAGAACCCTGAGCAGCTGCTGGCGCCGGCGCGCGGCTGAATCTCGCAGGTCCGAAACACACCCGAATAGTGGGACGACGCGGCGCATTCGGCGCCGCGTTGTCATTTGGCGCGAAACTCCTCCGCCTCATGCCGGAACAAGGCTGTACACGCGTCCTGTTCCTGGGCGGCGTCGTCACGGACGGCGGGCCGCGTCGGACGCGAATGCCGGGCCTGACTGGGGACCTTTCCGGGGATCCCCGAGGTTCGGCGGGGCTGCACAGGGAGGGCGGGGAGCCTGCGATGGATACGAACTCACGAATCATTCGAGATGAACGCGACGAGGCGCCGGTCTTCGAGGAATCGTCACGGGCGACGCCGCGGATCGATCTCGTGCTCGGTGTGGCCCTCGCCGTGGTGGCGGGCGCCATCGGCGTGCTCAGCAGTCTGGGCCTCGGCGCGCCCCCTCGCCCCGGCAAACTGATGCGCCCCGATGCGCAGGTTGCGCTCGCTGACACCGCCGAGGCCGATTTCTTCGAGCCCGCCTCGCTCGATCCTGCGCCCCTCGCGATGACGCCAATCGTCGTTGCATCGCCCGCGCCGAACGACATCGCGGACTGGCGATTCGTCTTCGAGGAGGCCGAGGCGCCGGCGCTCGTCCGCGCGACGGGCGACAAGGCGACGCGGGAGCGCATCGAGCGCGCCCTCGCGTGTCTCGACGAGGTGCGCCGCAACGCGGAGGAAGACGGCGCGATCGACCGGCGCAGCGTCATCCGCTTCCTCGGCGCCGCGACGAGCGCAGCGCTCGACGACTCCGAGTTCGACGCGACGATTGATGATGTCACCGTCACCATCGAATCGCTCATCGAGTCGATGGAAGCGGTCGAAACCGGCGAGCCCGTGTGGATAGCGCCGCGTCGCGACGCGCAGCGGCGCGTCCTGCGTGCGCCGATGCGCACGCTCGGCGTCTGAATCAGGTTGCGCAACGAAACGGCGCCGGCCTCGTGTCGCCCCGCACATAGAGCGGGTGGCGCGGATGGCCGGCTTGTGTCGTTCCCAGGCAGAGGAGGCGCCGGGCGCCGAGCAGCGCGAGCGTCCGCGCAACACGCCGGGGCGCGGGCGACGCCGGCGTCTGCAGCGACGCCCCCCATGCGCACACGATGATCCCCGCCCGGGCCCCG
>JBICHM010000044.1:0-5004 GCA_043101835.1 Phycisphaerales bacterium
ACCGTCCTCGACGCCGTCGACGGCGCGATGTCGCCGACCGACGCCTATCTCAAATCGCTCGTCCCCGCCGAGCAGGAGATCGGGCGCATGTGGCACGCCGGTGAACTCTCCGTCGCCGAGGAGCACTTCGCCACCGCCACCACCGAGCTCGTGCTCAGCCTGCTCTATCCCGGTCTGCCGCGGAAGGAGCCCCACGGTCGCACCTGCATCGTCGCCGGCGCGCAGGGCAACATGCACCGGCTGCCGGTGCGCATCGTCGCCGATTTCCTCGAATGCGACGGCTGGCGCGTGATCGACCTGGGCGTCGATCTGCCGGCGCGCGACATCGCGAAGGCCGCGGCCGACTTCGAGGCCGACCTCGTCTGCCTCTCGGTCACGCTCTCGACGCACCTGCGCCCGGCGCGCGCGGTGATCGAGGCGGTGCGCGCCCACGAGGCCCTCGCCGGCGCGAAGGTGCTCGTGGGCGGGCAGGCCTTCGACGCCGCGCCCGACACCTGGAAGGACCTCGGCGCCGACGCGATGGCGCGTGACATCGCCGAGGCGCAGCGCGCCGCGCGCGAGCTCGTCGGCCTGCCGCCGGTGTGACCCGCGCAGACAGCGGGCCCGCGCGACCGCTCGCCCGGGCCCGTCGTCGGATGCTCGCGCTCGCGCGAGCGCCTTACTTGATGTTCACCTTGCGGGGCGAGGCCTTCGGGCTCTTGGGGATGCGCAGCTCGAGCACGCCGTCGGCGAGGTTCGCCTCCGCGCCGTCCTCGACCACCACGCTCGGCAGCGCCACGCGCCGGCTCACCGAGCCGACGCGCCTCTCACGCCGGTAATAGCGCTCCTTCTTCTCTTCGGTCTCCTCGGTGTGCTCCGCCTTGATGCTGAGCACACCGTCATGGATCTCGATGTCGATGTCCTCACGCCGGAATCCCGGCAGGCTCGCGCGCACATACACGCGCTCAGCGTCCTCCGACACATCGAGGGCGAGCGTGCCCTCTTCGAGCGTCTCGGCCAGGCCGCCGTTCTGACCCCGACCGAACGGGTCGTTCAGCAGTTCGCTGAACAGTCGCAGCGAGGGCGTGACGAACGGGTCGCGACGGGTGATGACGCCAGTCATGGTGCAGTCCTCCCTGTGAACAGTTGTTGTCATCGCCAGGCCCGGATGGCCCGACCTGGAGGCAGGCTGGCAAGCGCGGCGCCAGTCGAGAATCGGCTTTCAGAAGGGGATTTAGGACGAGATCGGCGGTCAAACGGACGCCCGGATCCGCCCGGGCTGCCAACCTGACGCCCGGCGGCAATGAAGTTGGATATTCGACTTGTGTTCGGGTTCCGTCTCGGTGACACTGGGGGTCCGCAATCGCCGGGCGCTGGTGGGGACGCGCGTCCGGGTGGGTCTCTGGATGTCCTCGCCAGCAATCCGGACCGTAGGTCCGGGGGGAGTGTTCACCATGCGTGCAGCCACGATCACCGCAATCGCCGGGGCATTCGTCGCCGGCGTCGTCGCCACCGCCCTCGTCAACGTCAGCGCCGTCGCCCAGCAGGGCGAGGCGCCCGCCGGCATGCCCGCCGACATGGAGCAGATGTGGGCCGAGTACGCCAAGCTCGGCGAGCCCGGCGACAAGCACGCCATGCTCGAGCATTTCGTCGGCGACTGGACGGTCACCACCACCATGTCGAGGCCCGGCCTGGAGCCGATGGTCACCGAAGGCACGGCCACCACGTCATGGGCGATGGACGGGCGCTGGCTCATCACCAAGCAGCGCGGCGAGATGATGGGTCAGTCCTACCAGGGCATGGGCATGATGGGCCACGACAACTTCAAGAACCGCTTCGTGCAGACCTGGTGCGACTCGATGTCCACCGCTTTCTACTACTCCGAGGGCGAAGCGTCGCCGGACGGCAGCGTCTTCTTCTTCAGCGGCACGATGGACGAGCCCATGATGCAGATGCACGACCGCACCGCGAACTACCTCTACCGCATCGAGTCGGCGGACCGGCACGTCTTCGAGATCCATGACCCGGCGCTGCAGGTCGCCGGCATGCCCACGAAGGTCGTCGAGATGGTCTACGAGCGCGCGAACTGACGCGACGATTCCCGATGCGCTGTCGCGGGCACGCGCCGGCGCGTCTTTTCCTTTCCGGAACACGCCGATGCCCGCCGAACCAACACGCTGCGCCTGGGCCGCCGGCAGCGATCTCGAAGCCGCGTACCACGACGCCGAGTGGGGGGTCCCGCTGCACGACGACCGCGCGCTCTTCGAGTTCCTCGTGCTCGAAGGCGCGCAGGCCGGGCTGAGCTGGCGCACGATCCTGCAGAAGCGCCCCGCGTACCGGGCCGCATTCTGCAACTTCGACATCCGGCGCGTCGCGCGCATGACCGCGAAGGACCACGCGCGCCTCATGCAGGACGCGGGCATCGTTCGGAACCGCGCCAAGATCGCCAGCGCCATCCGCAACGCGCAGGTTGCGATCGAGATCATCGAGGAGGCCGGCTCCCTCGATGCGCACCTCTGGTCCTTTGTCGGCGGCGTCCCGAAGCAGAACCGCTGGACCACCCACGCCGACATCCCCGCCGAGACCGCCGAGTCGAAGGCCATGAGCCGCGACCTCAAGAAACGCGGCATGAACTTCGTCGGCCCCACCATCTGCTACGCCTTCATGCAGGCGACCGGGATGGTCAACGATCACACGACGGATTGCTTCCGGCATGCAAAACTGGCTTGAGAGACGCCAGTAGATTCGCAATACTTGGCGTCAGCGAGCAGGCGCGGCGTATTGGGCGAACGCGCTGCGCGCAGCGTCCTGCGGGAGTGGTCCATGGATTCGTTGCACCACGGCGACCCGACGCCTGGCGAGCCGGTCGCGTCCGGGCCGCGCCCGTTCGAGGAATCGCCGCCCTTCGAGCCTCGGGGCCCGTTGCGCTGGGCGATGCTCTGGATTGCGCCGGCTCGGTTCTTCGCAGGTATGCGCGGCAGACACCGCCCGTTCCTGAGCACGTTCGCCATGATCATCGCCGGTATGGCGGCGATCGCCGATCGGCTCGATTCGGCCCGACTCGCTGCTGAACTCCGCGGCGATCCAAGCCCTGCCGCATCGCAGCAGGCGACATGGCTCGGCGAATGGTTGACGATCGTGTTCTTCGGCTTCGTAGCGGGCCTCTTCATCTACGGCATCGGCGGCGAATGGCATCGCCTGCGCCTGCGGTTCTGCGCAGTCAGGAAGCCCGACCCCATCCTGAGCAGACAGGTCTACATTACCGCGCGACTCGTCTTCGCGATCCCGATGCTTATCGCCGTGGTCGCACTGACCGCAACGTACGCGAGCCCGGACGAGGCCTACCACGACGGGCCGTGGCTGCTTGATTTCGGGCTGCTTGCCACCGCCTTCTGGGCGTCGCTCTCGAACTACCACGGCGTGCGGGCCACCTTCGATGTGCGCCGTGGGCGCGCGATCTTCTGGTTCGTCGCCCTGCCCTGGGCCTGGTACACCACGCTCGTCGTCGTGTTCGGCGCTCTGTTCTTCTTTGCGACACCCGACGGTTCGGCGTCGCTGACGCCGCGCCCCTTCCGCGCCGCAACCTGGTCCTTCGACCACCCTGTCGGGTGGCCGATCGACACCGAGCAGCCGGGATACGACCCGGCGAGGTTCCTCCGGATCGTCGCGCATCCGGATGGCTGGATCGAGATCGAGCGATACCACTCCACCGTCACACCGAGGGAGGAAATCGCCGTGACCCTCGACGCCTACGCCGTCGACTTCGGCCCGATGCGCGACGCCAGCGCCTTCACCGAGTGGGCGGGGCTGTCGGGTGTCGGGCGCGTCGCGATCGGGCAGTGGGAAGGGCTCCCGCTCAAGTTCCGCGTCTTCGCGACGGCGCTCGACGACGGTGAGATCTTCGAAGTCCGCGAGGGATGGCTCGTTCGCGACGAAGACGCCGTACAACCCGGCTTCGAGATGATCCGCTCGTCATTCTCGCTGAGGATCTCGCCCGTTCCTGTCGCGCCGGACGCGCCCCCGTCGAGCACGACCGATCCGCCGTACTGAGACGCCCCTCCGTACACTGCGCCCGTGAAAGCCGCCCTCTGCCAGATCGCCCCCCTGCTGCTCGACCGCGCTGCAACGCTCGAGAAGGTCGCCGGCGCCATCCGTGACGCCGCGTCGAAGGGCGCGACGCTCGCCTGCTTCGGCGAGACGCTCGTGCCCGGCTACCCGCTCTGGCTCGAACGCACCGACGGCGCCCGCTTTGACAGCGAACTGCAGAAGCGACTCCAGTCGCTGTATCTGCGCGAGGGCGTGTGCATCGAAGACGGCGACCTTGCGCCCGCGCAGGACACGGCGCGCGAAACGAAGTGCTGGGTCGTCCTCGGCGTCGCCGAACGCCCGCGCGACCGGGGCGCGCACACCATTTACTGCTCGCGCGTCGTCATCGACGACGAAGGCCGGATCGCCAGCGTCCATCGCAAACTGATGCCCACGTGGGAGGAGCGCCTCGCCTGGGGCGTCGGCGACGGCCACGGGCTGGTCGTCCACGAAGTGGGGGGCTTCACGCTCGGCGCCCTCAACTGCTGGGAGAACTGGATGCCCCTCGCCCGGGCCGCGCTCTACGCGCAGGGCGAGACGCTGCACGTCGCCATCTGGCCCGGCGGCGAGCACAACACGCGCGACATCACCCGCTTCATCGCGCGCGAGAGCCGCTCGTATGTGCTTAGCGCCAGCGGCTTCGTGCGCGGGCGCGACATCCCCGCCGACTTCCCCGCGCGCGACCGCATCGTGCAATCGGAGGACGAGGTCATCCTCAACGGCGGCTCCTGCGCCGCCGGCCCGGATGGTGAGTGGCTGCTCGAGCCGCGCGTCTGCGAGGAGGGCGTCTTCATCGTCGAGATGGACCCTGCGCGCGTGCGCGAGGAGCGACTCACCATCCGGGCCGGCGGCGCAGGAGCCGCCGTTGAGGATGACCTCGTCCTCCGATTGCACGATGCGGTCGCGCGCGGGGAAGTCGGCGGGGATGTCGCGCCCGCG
>JBICHM010000045.1:0-4522 GCA_043101835.1 Phycisphaerales bacterium
CTCTTCCGATCTCTGGGCGGAGGCGTTGAAGACGCGCCGGACGCTTGCGTTCTGGCTGGCGCTCGGCTCGCCGGCGTTCGTCACGGTGATGGCGCTGCTCGCGGGGCTTGGCAGCTCGCGCCCGCTCTTCGGAGCGGGCGAAGATGGGTGGTCGGCGCTGGCGCAGGGGTTCACGGGGTTGTGGTCGGTGATGCTGCTGCCCCTGACGGCGACCGCGGTGGCGGCGCTGCTTGCGCAGGTCGAGCACGGGAATCACGCGCTGAAGCACGTGTTCGCGCTCCCGACGCCGCGCTGGGCGGTGTACTTCGCGAAGCAGTTCGGCGTCGTGCTGCTGCTGGCGCTGGCGTCGGCGGGGCTCTTTGTCGGAATGCTGGTCGTGGGGATGGCGCTCGAACTTGCTCGCCCGTCGGTGTATGCCTTCGAGGGTGGGGCGCCGTGGGGCTCACTGGCGTGGTCGGCGCTGGCGCCGTTGATCGCGGCGCTCGGGATCGCGGCGATCATGACCTGGGTGTCGATGCGGATCGCGAACTTCGTGGCGCCGGTGTCGATCGGAGTGCTGGCGACGTTCAGCGCGCTCTTTCTGCAGGGCTGGAAGTACGGATTTCTGCACCCCTTCCTGATGCCGATGTACACGCGCGCACGCCCCGGGCCGGAGTTCGACGGGGTGTGGGTCGATCCGCTGATCGCCAGTCCGGTGGTGTTCGTGGTTGTCGCGGCGGTCGGGTGCTGGGAGATGACGCGCCGGGACGTGCTGCGTTAGTCGGCAGGCGATTCGACGCGGGCGCGCCATGCGTCGGCGTCGGCGTCTCTCCCACACCGCTGGTAGTTCGCGGCGACGACGCTTGCGACGCCTCGCGCGTAGCGGTGCTCGGCGCCGTAGAGCGCAACGAAGGAGTCGTAGGCTTCGACGCCGAGTCGCTCGGCTTCCTCGAAGCGGTCCTGTCGCGAGTAGAGGCGCGCGAGGTGCGCCTTGGTGATGAAGACATCGGAGTGCTCGGCGCCGAGCGTGCGCAGGCGGGCGTCGAGGACCTCGAGGAAGATGGGCTCGGCTTCGCTGTAGTGGCCGGCGCTGACGAGGAGGCCGGCGAGGTTGTTGGCGGCGATGAGCGCATCGGGGTGTTCGGGGCCGATCGCGCGGGCGTAGGCGGCGACGCTCTCGCGCGCGACGGGGATCGCGGCTTCGGCGCCGTCGATGGCGGCGTGGAGCTGGGCGAGCGTGGCGAGGACGGCGGCGAAGTCGTCGCTGTCGGGAAGGCGGGCGCGTCCGATGTCGGCGGCGATGTTGGCGAGGTCGAGCGCGCGCCGGTTCTCGCCCTTCCAGGAAAGGGTGGAGGAGAGCATGCCGTAGGCGCTGATGGCGGCGGCGGCGTCGATGTCGGGCGTGCGCTCGACGATGGCGACCGCCTCGTTGAAGCGTCGTTCGGCGTCGTCGAGGCGATCCTCGTCGTAGGCGGCCATGCCGAGGAGGTTGAGGCGGCTGACGAGGACATCGGGGTCGGCGCCGGTGTCGCGCGCCAGGTCGAGCGCGCGCTCGAGGTGGGGGATGGCGTCGGCGACGCGGTCGCGGTTGAGGTAGGCCGTGCCGATGGTCTCGCGGATGACGCCTTCGGCTTCGGGCTCGCCGGCGAAGCGCGTGTCGAGATCGACGGCGGCGTCGGCGATGGCGTCGAGGAGCGTGACGCTTCCCTCACCAACGAGTCGCTTGGGGTCGGCTGAGGCGAGAAGATCGTTGTTGAGGAAGGCGTTGACGGCGGCGAGGGTGTCGCGTTGGCGTTCGGCTTCGTGGCGTGCGGCGGTGGCGGCGACGGCCTGCCAGAGGGTGGCGACGACGCCGAGGATGAGGACGACGAACGCGGCGCCGACGCCGGCGACGAGCGGCCGGTTTCGGCGCGCGAACTTGCGGAGTTCGTAGAGCGTGCTGGGGCGGCGCGCACTGATGGGCTGCTCGCCGAGGTAGCGACGGATGTCTTCGGCGAAGGCTTCGGCGGACTGGTAGCGCCGGTCCTTTTCTTTCTCGAGCGCCTTGCGGACGATGGTTTCGATGTCGCCGGCGAGTGTGCGGTCGAGGCTGGAGAGGCTGGTGGGTTCGGTCTCGCGGATGACGCGGATGGCTTCGTGGAGGAGTCGTCCGGAGATGTCATAGGGCATGCGCCCGGCGAGAAGTTCGTAGGCGACGACGCCGAGGGCGTAGACATCGCTGCGCGCGTCGATGTCGTTGGGGTCGCCGGCGGCCTGCTCGGGGGACATGTAGGGGACGGTGCCGAGCAGCTGCCCGACGTTGGTCTGCATGGTGGTGACCTGGATGTCGGCGTCGGTGGCGCGGGCGACGCCGAAATCGAGGATGCGCGGCTGTCCGGTGTGGTCGACGAGGATGTTGGCGGGCTTGAGGTCGCGGTGGACGACGCCGCGCTGGTGGGCGTGGTGGACGGCGTCGGCGGCGCGGGCGACGAGTTCGAGTCGCGCGCGCGCATCGAGGCGGTTGCGGGCGGCGTAGTCGTCGAGCGGTTCGCCTCGGATGAGCTCCATGGCGAAGTAGGGCTGGGGACCGGCGGCGGTTTCGAAGACGCCGGCCTCGAAGACGTGGGCGATGCCGGGATGCTGGAGGCGGCCGAGCAGATGCGCTTCGTGGGCGAGGCGGCGCGCGGCGGCGGCGGCGGCGACGCCGGGGTTGATGACTTTCAGCGCGACGGTGCGCTTGGGGGATTCCTGTTCGGCCTCGTAGACAACGCCCATGCCGCCCCGGCCGATGCAGCGGACGACGCGGTAGCGTCCGATGTGTTCGGGGAGCGCGGCGGGCTCATCGGCGGCGGAGACGAGTCGCTCGAGATCGAGCGGGGCGCCGAGGGCGGGCTTGTCGAGGGCGCCGAGGGACGCCGCGTCTTCGTCGAGGAGCGCGAGGACCTCGTCGGCGAGGCTTTCGTCGCCGGCGGCCTGGGTCTGGACGAAGTCGTAGCGCGAGTCTTCGGGCTCGCGGAGGGCGGCGCGGAAGATCTCGTCGACGCGCTGGAAGCGGTTGTCGGTCATGAACCGGCCTCGGCGTCGGCCTGTGGCGGCTCGGCGAGGGCGCGCCAGCGGGCGGCGTCGGCATCGTCGCCCTGTGCTTCGGCGATGTCGGCGAGGAGGCGTGCGCGACGGCGCGTCTCGGGGTGCTGGTCGCCGAGATCCGCAACGAGCGCGTGCGCTTCGAGTGCGAGGGGCTCGGCTTCGTCGAACCGATCGAGGTGGTAGAGCACGCTGGCGCGCGCGGCGATGATGGCGGAGAGGAAGTCGTGCCCGGGGGGCAGCGCTGTGCGCGCGGCGGAGAGGACTTCGGCGCTGAGGACGTCTGCGCGTTCGAAGCGGCCGCTGTCCTCGTAGCGGTAGACGACGCCGATGGTGACGGCGAGGGTGTTGGGGTGCTCGGGGCCGAAGACACGTTTGGCGAGTTCGACGCTTTCCTCGTAGAGCGCCATGGCTTCGTCGCGGTTGTCGAGATGCCACTTGGCGTCGGCGAGGTAGCGGGTGGCGAAGAGCGCGGCGGAGGACTCGCGACCGACGACGCGCTGTGCGCGTTCCAGGGTGTCGGTGAGGAGGTCATCGGCGCGCTCGAACTGCCCGCGCTCGGCGTAGAACCGTCCGAGGTTGCCGGCGGTGGCGATGGTCTGCTGGTGGTCGGGGCCGTTGACGCGGCGCATGCCTTCGAGTGACTCCTCGTAGAGGGCGCCGGCTTCGTCGAAGCGGCCGAGGCGCCGGTAGAGGATCGCGAGGGCGTTCATGGCGTCGAGCGTGCCGGGGTGGTCGTCGCCGAGGGCTTCGCGCTGGGCCGCGAGATTCTCTTCGTAGAGGGCGAGGGATTCCTCGAAGCGCCCGAGGTCGCGGAGCAGGCCGGCGTAGGTGCTGCGGGCGATGAAGAGATCGCGCGCGGTCGGATCGTCGGCGAGGTGGGCGGTGTATGCGGCCTCAATGAGCGGGAGCGCATCGTCGAGGCGGCCCATCTGGCGGTAGAGGCCGGCGAGGTTCTGCTGGGTGGTGCGGATCGCCGGGTCGTCGGGCTCGAGGATGCGCGTGCGCGCTTCGTAGATGCGGAGGTAGATCGGGAGGGCGCGGTCCATCTGGTCGCGTGCGCGGTGGACGCTGGCGCGCCGGTTGAGCGCGGTGAGGGTGTCGGGATGGTCGGGGCCGAGGTGGGTTTCACAGAGCGAGACGGCCTCGTCGAGAACGGGCTCAGCGGCGTCGAGGTCGCCCAGGCTCCAGAGGGTCTGGCCGATGGTGGAGAGGATCGCGGCGCGGACGACGGGCTGATCGCCAAAGCGATCGTCGAGGCGCTCGAGCGCGGCGTCGATGGCGTCGCGCACGGAGACATCGCGTCCTTCGGCGTCGGGGCGCGCGGCGGCGAGGAGGTCGTCATTCAGGAAGTCGGCGACGGCCTGGGCGATGGCGGCCTGGGTGCGGGCCTCCGCGGCCTGGGCGGTGGCGTCGGCGCGGGCGGCCTCGGCGTCGGTGAGGCGCGCGGCGGCGAGGGACTCGGCGCGGAGATCGGAAG
>JBICHM010000046.1:0-3092 GCA_043101835.1 Phycisphaerales bacterium
ACCTCGCCGAGCCCGTCCCCGCCCATGAAGGTGCGGATGAACGCGTGCGCATCGGCGAACACCTGCGAGCAGGCGCGCGACACCGCGTAGTCGGCCCCCAGCTGCACATAGTTCGTCAGCATGTAGTCGCGCATCGCGTCGGCGACGCACGCCGGAACCTGCGAGCCCCCCGCGTTGTCGAGGTACGCCGTCTCGCCGGCGAGTGTCGGAAACCGGCCCCGGACGGCGTCGATCGAGAGCGAGGGCATGGTGTTGGTCGGCATGGCGAGAGCCTCCCACATCCGCCATGCCGGTACAACCCCGAGGTACGCCCTTGGAGGCTGACCCGCCCGTCGGTAGACTCGCGGGCTCCCTCCTCGGAGCGCCCGTGCGTCGCATCTCGACCACATCCCGCGCCTGGTGCCTGCTGCTGACCTACGCGATGCTCGTCCTTGCGCGCACCGCCCACGCCGCGGCTCCGGCGCCAGAGCACGCCGACCCCGCGCCGGCCACTCCCGTCGTCAGCGCCGACTGCGGCCCCTGTGACAACCCCGATCACCACCACGGCCACGCGCACGCCCACGGCGATCACTGCCCGGTCTGCCAGTCGCTCCGCGCCGGCGCCGACGAGGCGCGCGCCTGCCCGGGCGTCATCTTCCTGCTCGGCTCGATGCGATCCGCCGTCGTCTCGGAGCGTCGCATCGTTTCGATGGATTCCCAGATCGTGCGTCACGGCGCACGCGCTCCCCCCGTCCGCTGATCGTCCGCCGATGGCGCGTCTGATGCGCCGCCTTGACCACCCCAGCAGACAGCCGCGCGCCCGTGCGCCTTGGGAGCATCCTCCAATGCAGTTCCGCATGTTCGTCGTCGCCGGCGCCCTCTGCGCCGGCGCACCCGCGATCGCGCTCGCCCAGAGCGAGACGCCCCCCGCCAGCCCCTCGGAAATCGACCAGCAACTCCTCGAAGAACTCCGGCGTCTGCGCGAACGCCTCGAGAACCTCGAGTCGCAGAGCCGCGAGGACAAGGCGCGCATCGAAGCGCTCGAGCGCCGCCTGCGCGAACGCGCCGAGCAGCCCGCCCTGGCCCCTGCCCAATCACCTGCCCAGCCGCCTGCCGCTACCCCCGCGCCCGTTTCTCAGCCGACGCGCGCACCGCCGACCCCCAGCCAGCCGCCCGCAGCGCGCGACTCCGATTCCTCCTTCGGCCTCGGGCAGGGCAACGCCCTCAACCCCGAAATCACGCTCTACTTTGACATGGGCGCCAACATCTCCAGCAGCGACAGCCCCGAGGCCGACCGCTTCAACCTCCGCGAGATGGAGCTCGACTTCCGCGCCGCCGTTGCGCCCTTCGCCGACGCCGTCGCCACATTCGCCATCGCCGAGGAGATCGAAGAAGACGAGAACGGCGACGCCTCCAGCGAGTTCAAGTTCGAGGTCGAAGAGGCCTACATCAACTTCCACACCCTGCCCTACGACACCGCGCTCAAGGGCGGCAAGTTCCGCAACGCCTTCGGACGCAACAACCTCCTCCACACCCACGACCTCCCGCAGGTGACCCGCCCCCTCGCTGTCGACTCCTTTCTTGGAGGCGAAGGCCTCAGCACGGTCGGGGCCTCGCTCTCCTGGCTCGTCCCCAACCCGGGCAACGAGTACATCGAGCTCATCGCCGAGGTCGTCAACGCCGACGGCGGTGAAGAATCGCCCATCCTCGGCGGCGCCGACGCCGACGATCCCGCCGTCCTCGCCCACGCCAAGTGGTTCACCGATCTCGGCGACTGGGCCAGCCTCGAAATCGGCGGCTCGTACCTCTACGGCGCCAGCGGCGCCGACAGCGACTTCGACGCCGGACTCTGGGGCATCGATGTCACCTACCAGCGCCGAAACCCCGAGACCCCCGACCTCCGCTCCTTCCTCGTTCAGGGCGAGCTCTTCTTCGGCGACAACGACCGCCTCGACGACAACGACAACCCCTTCCGAAACAGCAGCAGCGGCGGCTACATCTTCGCCCAGCAGCAACTCGCGAAGAACTGGTACGCCGGCCTCCGCTACGACTACACCGAGTACCCCAACAGCGAGGACTTCGGCCCCGGCGATGAGTCCTGGGCCGTCTCGCCCTACGTCTCCTACTACCTCACCGAGTGGATCCGCCTCCGCGCCGAGTACCAGCACCAGGCCGACAACATCGACGGCGACTGGCACAGCGACGACACCCTCTGGTTCAGCCTCACCTTCCTCATCGGCGCGCACCCCGCGCACCCGTACTGGGTGAACCGATGAACACCGCCACCATGCACACAGGAGCAGCGCCGATGCGCATCCTGAAGACCGTCGCCTGCGCGTTCGCGATCCTCTTCGCCGCGAGCGCCCAGGCCGAGCTCCGCATCGTCACCAGCACGCCCACCTTCGCCGACATCGCCCGCCAGGTCGGCGGCGACCTCGTCAGCGTCGAGAGCGTTATGAACGGTCCGGAGAACGTTCACACCGTCCAGGCCAAGCCATCGAGCATGATGCTCGTCAAACGCGCCGACCTCTTCCTCCACGCCGGCCTCGACGGCGAGCCCTGGGTGCCCAACCTCCTCAAGGGCGCGCGCAACCGAAACCTTCTTCCCGGCGCTCCCGGCAACGTCGATCTGTCCGTCGGCATCGACCTGCTCGAAGTCCCCGGCCAGGCGCAGCGCAGCCGCGCCTTCGGCGATATCCACATCTACGGCAACACCCACTACTTCCACGACCCCGTCAACGCCGCGATCATCGCGCACACCATCGCCGAGGCCTGCGCGCGCACGGACCCCGCCAACGCGGACGCCTACCGCGCCGGCGCCACCGGATTCGCCGAGCGCATGGACGAACTCATCGCGCGCCTGCAGGAGGCCGTCGCCCCCGTTCGAGGCGCGCCAGTCGTCGTCTACCACCGCACGTGGCCCTACCTGCTCGACCGCTTCGGCTTCGCCGAATGCGCCGAGATCGAGCCCAAGCCCGGCATCCAGCCCGGCCCCCAGCACGTGCAGCAGGTGCTCGACGCCATGGCCTCCCAGGGCTGCGCCGTGATCCTCGCCGAGGCCTACGCCAACCCCCGCACCGTACAGGGCGTCGCCAGGCGCGCAGACGCCTCAG
>JBICHM010000047.1:0-4057 GCA_043101835.1 Phycisphaerales bacterium
CGGGGAGACGATCGACACGCCCGCCGACCCCGGCGCCGGGCGCGAGCAGGAGTACACCGACGATTGCCCGGTGTGCTGCCACCCGTTGCGAGTCCGGGTGCGCTTCGACGCCTCTGGGGATGCTGTCGCCGACGCAACGCCGGAGAATGCGTAGCCGATGAACACGGCGCCCGCCCCGGGAGGAGCGGGCGCCGCGGAGGAATCATCTCGAGTCGAGGTCGGACGGATCAGTCGGGCACGCGCAGGAAGATGAAGCGTTGACGCCCGCCGGTGATGACGGTGAGGCGCACGCCGCGCTCGAGGTCCTGTTCGGCCAGCGCCGTGCGGAGCGCATCGACGCCCTCGACGGCGCGTCCCTGCACGCCGACGATGACATCGCGCGGGCGAAGGCCGGCGCGGGCCGCGTGGCCGGTGGGATCGACACCGGTGACCAGTGCGCCGGCGATGGTGGGGGGCAGGCCGAGGCGGCCGGCGAACTCCGGCGTGAGGTCCTGCAGGTTGAGGCCGAGGTTCTCGGTGACGGCGGCGTCCGCTGGCGCGTCGGCTTCAGGCTCACCGAGCCGGCCGATCTCGACCGAAAGCGATCGCGCATCGCCGTTGCGGAAGATGCGGAACTCCGCGGCCGAGCCGGGCTCGGTGGCGGCGATCTTCAGGCGCAACGCGTCCATGCTCTCGACCGATTGTCCGTTGAACGCGGTGACGATGTCGCCGGCCTCGAGCCCGGCCTTCGCGGCGGGGCCGTCGGGCGTCACCTCGCTGATGAGCACGCCGTCGTCGCCCTCGAAGCCGAACGACTCGGCGAGGCCGGGCGTGAGGTCCTGGATGACGACGCCGAGCCAGCCGCGCGTGACCGCGCCGTTGTCGATGAGGCTGTGCATGACCTGCGCCGCCATATTGATCGGGATGGCGAAGCCGATGCCCATGTTTCCGCCGGTGCGCGTCGCGATGGCGGTGTTCATGCCGACGACCTCGCCGCGCAGGTTGACGAGCGGGCCGCCGGAGTTGCCGGGGTTGATCGCGGCGTCGGTCTGGATGAAATCCTCGTAGTCGGTCAGGCCGACGCGCGACCGGCCCGTTGCGCTGACGATGCCCGCGGTGATCGTCGACGAGAGGCCGAGCGGGCTCCCCGCGGCGACCACCCACTGGCCAACGCGCAGGTCGTCGGAGTCGCCGAAGGCCAGCGCGGGCAGGCCGCTCGCCTCAACCTTCAGCACGGCGACATCGGTCTGCGGGTCGGTCCCGACGATCGTGGCGTCGTAGGTCGAGTCGTCGCTGAGCACGATGCGCAGTTCGGTGGCGCCGGCGACAACGTGGTTGTTGGTCAGGATGTAGCCGTCTTCGCTGACGATGAACCCCGTGCCCTGGCCCTGCTGCACGTACGGCTGCCGGGGCTGGGCGGGGCCGCCGAAGAAGCGCTCAAAGAACTCGTCACCGAAGGGGCTGTTGCGGAAGGCGTCGGGGATCTGCTGCCGGCGCTGCGCGGGCTCGATGCGCCGGGCCGCCTGCACGGTCACGACCGACGGCGTCACCACATTGGCGACATGCTCGAAGGCCTGCGACAGCCCCTCGGCCATCTCGATGGCGCGCTTGGCCTCACGGGAGGGCGCCGGCGGCGTGTCGGCGCGTGCGGACGGCGCACTCGAGAGCGCGGCTCCCACGACTGCGAGGGCGGTAATGCGGACAACGGACGATCGAAGAGCGTGGGCCATGGAAGTCCTCCGGTTGTTGGTGGCGGGACGCCGGGAGGTCTCCTTCGACCGGCGGCCGCGCTGGGTGCGGACATTGATACGGGTCAGCGGGCCGGAGGTTCGCAAGGCGGGCGCCACGGTGCGCCGCGCCGCTGGCGGCGCGGCAGGCGGGCCGGCTAGCGCGTGGGCGCCAGATCGGCGCCAAGTCCGGCTGGCGGGCGCCGATGCGGCGCCGACGCGGCGGGATCGGCCCCATAGCATCGAGCCGGCAGACGCCGGGCGATGCGCGACAGTCGCCGGGAGGAGGACAGATGGCCGGGCGCTACCACGATCGAGCAGAAGCCGGGCGCGTGCTCGCGGCGGCGCTGCGCGATCGTTCCGATCTGGCCGGCGCGATGGTGCTCGCGCTGCCTCGGGGCGGGGCCCCGGTGGCGGCGTCGGTCGCGGCGGCGCTTGGGGCGACGCTCGATGTCGCGCTGGTGCGGAAGCTTGGCGCCCCCGGGCGCGAGGAACTCGCGCTCGGCGCCATCGCGTCGGGCGGGGCGCTGCACCGGAACGAACGAATCATCGGCGCGCTCGGCGTCGACGAGGCGACGCTCGCGCTGGTCATCGAGCGCGAGCGCGAGGAGCTGCGCCGGCGCGAGCGCGCCTACAGGGGCGATCGACCGGCGTTCGAGGTTCAAGGGTGCACGGTTGTGCTCGTCGACGACGGGCTTGCGACGGGCGCGACGATGCTCGCGGCGGCGGAAGCGATGCGCGCCGCCGGGGCCGCGCGCATCGTGGTGGCTGTGCCGGTCGGATCGCCGGAGGCGGTCGACAAGGTCGCGTCCGTGACGGCGGTCGACGAGGTCGTCTGCCCGCTCCAGCCGACCGGGTTCCTCGGCGTCGGGCAGTGGTACGACACCTTCGGCCAGGTGACCGACGACGAGGTGCGTGCGGCGATCGGCGCCGGCTGATGGCGATGCGCATGGCGCGCACTCGCGCCTTGCCGCCTTCTCCTGCTAGTGCCCCGAAAGCCCGACGAATGGCAGCAGAATGGAGACGAGGATCAGCACGACGATGACGATCTCGAGCACCTCCATTCGGCGCGTGGACTGAAAGCCCGCGATCTTCTGGTAGATGCTTTCGGCGCTGTCGATCTTGCGGAGCACCGACGCGTCCCACGCAGGCAGATGCAGGCGCTGGGCGGCGAGCCGGTAGAGGCGCGCGAGGTACTGGTCGCCGAGCAGTTTGATGGCGTTGTTGACGCCCTCGAAGAGCAGGGAGGAGTCGGCCTGCAGGTCGGCGAGCTCGCGCAGGGCGGCGGCTCCGCTGGGGCGGGGCCACAGGCTCGCGCGCGACTGGCGGGCGAGCAGGTCGTGCGCGCGTTCGAGCACGCCGTCGAGGCGGTCGTCGAGCATGCGCATCTCGAGCAGCTCCACATTCACATGCTCGAGCACGGCGAGCACATCGTCGGCGCCGGGATCGAAGAGGAGAGCGCCGTGCCAGTCGATGACGGCGAGGTCGTGGGGCGTGAAGGAGAGGCGGGCGCCCAGCGACTCGGCGACCTGCTGTGCGCTGAGCGGGCCATCCTCGGCTTCGAGGAGTCGGGCGGCGAGGTCGCGCCGCTTGTCGAGGAAGGCCTCCGGCGACCCGGCGCCCCATTCGTGCAGGGCGATCACGACGTAGTCCTCTTCGAGGGCGCCGACCCCCGGCTTGGCGACGCAGTGGCGGATGAGCTCGAGCAGCGACTCGATCCGGGCGCGCGAGTCGGCGAGGAGCGCGGCGTTGTCGTAGAGGCCGGCGGAGAGGGCCGGCAGGTCGGCGAACGACCGGGCCTCGACGGGGAGCCGGTAGGCGACCGACGCCGCGCCGAAGTCGTAGAGGGTGCAGTCGACCGTGGCCTCGGTGCGAAAGCCGGCGACGTCGAGCGGTTCGGCGCGCAGCGTGACGCGCAGCGGCGCCGGCTCGTAGTCGAACCACTTGGGCGCGCGTCGTCGCTGGCGGACGACCTGGCGGGCCGTTGACTCGCCCAGCGAGCGGGCGACGGCCGCAAGGTCGGTCGTCAGTCCGATGTCGTAGGCGAAGAGGGCGTGGCAGACGCCGGAGACCGGCGCGTCATCAAGTGTCTGGGGGGTGTGGGCGGGGTGGGCGGCGCTGGCCATCGGGGAGGGTCCTGCGCCGGTGCGCGCCCTTGCTCGGGCGCGCGACGGCGAGCGTATTATGGCGCCATCGGCGCGCCGCGGGCGTCGCCGCATTCGCCTTTCGAGTCGCCACCCGATGACCAGGCAGACCACGCGGCTGCAACTCGACATGCTGCCGCAGCCGGATGACACCACCTGCGGGCCCACCTGCCTGCACGCTGTGTATCGCTACCTCGGCGACGACAT
>JBICHM010000048.1:0-5402 GCA_043101835.1 Phycisphaerales bacterium
GAAGCGCGACGCGATGCGCCTCCTGGGCGTCGTGCGCAGCCCGGAGGAGGCGATCGAGCTGCTGCGCGCTGTCGAGACCGAGGGGCCGCTCGACCTCGCGCGCCTCGCGGATGCGCACCCGTACATTCCGGCCGCAGCGGCGCACTGACGATGGCGTCCGACGAGGCCGAGCCTGGAACGCCGATCGGGCTGATCGCGGGGCAGGGCGTGCTGCCGCTGCTGGTCGCCGACGGGATGCGGCGCGCAGGTCGGCGCGTGTGCTGTGTCGGCCTGGCGGATCAGTACCGGAAGGATCTGCCGGCGCGCTGCGATGCGTTCCGCCAGGTCGGGCTGCTGCGCCTCGGGCAATGGCGTCGCACGCTGCGCCGCATGGGCGTTCGCGAAGCGGTGATGGTCGGTCGAGTAAGCAAGCGTTCGATGCACGATCCGCGCCTGATCCTGCGATACATTCCGGATCTTCGGACCGCGCTGATCTGGTATCGTCAACTCCGGCACGACCGGCGCTCCCCGGCGGTGCTCAAGGCGATCGCCGATGAACTCCCGCGCGGGGGTATCACGCTCATCGACTCCACCACGCACATCCCCGAGCACATGGCGACGCCCGGCGTGATGACGCGCGCCCGGCCGTCGGCGGAGTTGCAGGCCGACATCGACTTCGGGTGGCCGATCCTGCTCGAGTCTGCGCGCCTCGGCATCGGCCAGGCGATCGCTGTGCGCAACCGGGATGTCATCGCGGTCGAGGCGGTGGAAGGCACCGACGAGATGATCCGACGCGCCGGCCCGCTGTGCCGCAACCGGCCGTGGGCGCTACTGAAGACCGCCGAGCCGAATCACGACCGGCGCTCCGACGTGCCGACGATCGGCGAGAGCACGGTGCGCCTGATGGCGGAGCACGGGGGCGGCGTGATCGCCGTGGGCGCCGGCGAGGTCATCGTGCTTGATCGTCCCGCAACCATCGACCTCGCGGACGAACTGGGCGTGACGATCGCCGGCGTCGGGCCGGACGCGCCGCCGACCGGAACGACGACATGAGCGGGCCGGTGGAGTCCCCCACCGGCGCCCGGTACGTCAGTCGCGGCGCCTTGAAGCTCGAGCACGCGCTGGGCGCGTTCTGCTTCGATCCGACGGGGCTCGCGTGCGCCGACCTCGGATGCAGCACGGGAGGATTCACCGATTGCCTGCTGCAGCGCGGTGCGGCGAGCGTCGTGAGTGTTGACACCGGCTACGGCGTACTCGACTACCGGCTCCGCACCGATGCGCGCGTGACTGTGGTCGAGCGCAGCAACGCGCTGCACACCGAGCCGACGCGCGCCGTCGACCTCGTCGTCATTGACCTCGGCTGGACGCCGCAGCGTCTCGCGCTGCCGGTCGCGCTGCGCTGGCTGGGCGGCGCCGCGAACGGCCGAATCATCACACTCATCAAGCCGCACTACGAGCGATCAGCGGAACGCGGCGGGCGCCGGTCCGAGGCGATCCTGGAGGAATCAGAAGCGCGCGAGATCACCGGACGCGTGCTCGAGGCGATGCCCGAATGGGGCGCAATCGCACTGGCGGTCGCGCGTTCCCCGATCACGGGCGGCAAGGGTAAGTCGAAGGGCAACGCGGAATGGCTCGCGCTGGCGGCGCCGGCGCGTTAGTCGAGGATTGTCTGCTCGCGATCGGGGCCGACGCTGATGATCTTCACCGGCACACCGACAAAGCGCTCGATGAACTCGAGGTATGCGAGGGCCGTCTTCGGCAGGTCGGCGCGCGACCGCGCCGCCGTGATCTCCGCGTCGAAACCCTCGAGCGTTGTGTAGACCGGCTCGACGCGCGCGAGGTCGTCGGCGTCGGGCAGGAAGCGATCGGTCTCGGCGCCGTCGATTCGATACGTGGTGCAGGCGCGCAGCGACTCAAACCCCGCGAGCACATCGAGGAGGGTGATCGCCAACTCGGTGCAGCGGTTGACGGTGGCGGCGTAGCGCACGGCGACGAGGTCGATCCATCCGCAGCGTCGCGGGCGCCCGGTCGTCGTGCCGAACTCGCGCCCGCGCTCGCGGATGCGATCACCGACGGCGTCGTCGAGTTGGGTCGGCATGGGCCCCCCGCCGACGCGCGTGGAGTAGGCCTTCACGATGCCGACGACGCGGCCGAGGCAGCGCTCCGTCAGCCCCGTGCCGGGCCCGATGCCGAGCACGGAGCAGGTGGAGGAGGTGACGAACGGGAAGCCGCCGTGGTCGAGGTCGAGGAGCGTGCCGTTCGCGCCCTCAAAGAGGAGGCCTCTCCCCTCGGCGCAGAGTTCGTGCAGCAGGTAGGTGGTGTCGGTGATGTAGGGCGCGAGCGCCTCGCCCGCGCGCACGGCCTCGGCGTGCAGGGCGTCGATGTCGTATTCGACCGGCTCGCCCCGGAGGACGCCGACCAGGCGCGCCTTGGCGGGCGCGATCGTCTCGAGCTTGCGTCGAAGCAGATCGGGACGGACGAGATCGCCCATGCGGACGCCCGAGCTGCGGAGGGCTTTGTCGGCGTACGCGGGGCCGATGCCGCGAAGCGTGGTGCCGATCGCCTGGTCCTTGCCGGTGCGCAGCGCCGCTTCACGCGCGGCGTCCTCATCCATGTGGTAGGGCATCACCACGTGGGCGCGGCTGGAGATGCGCAGGCCCGAGACATCGACGCCGGCAGTTTCGAGCGAGGCGATCTCCCCCAGCAGCGTCGCCGGATCCACCACGACGCCGTTTCCGATGACGGCCAGGCGACCCGGACGGAGAATGCCTGAGGGCATGAGGTGCAGCGCGAAGCGCTTCCCCCCGATGACGATCGAGTGGCCGGCGTTGGCGCCGCCGTTGTATCGGACCACAGCCGCGGCGTCGCCGGAGAGGAGGTCCACGACCTTGCCCTTGCCCTCGTCCCCCCACTGGAGGCCTACGACGGCGGTGCACCCGGCATTGGTCTGGGCTGTGGTTCCGGTCGTGGCGGTCATGCCCGGCTCCGATGGCGCCCGGGGGTTTCTCCCCCCGTCCGGCGCGGGTTCTGCGTCAAGCGGTGCGTTTCGCGGACCGATGGTAGACCCATCCCGTGGAAAGCGAGGTCGCCGTTGGAGCAGCAGGAAACGATCCGCATCATGTGTCCGAATGTGGTGTGCAAGCGTGTGCTGGCGGTGCCGCTGACGGCGCGCGGGCGTCAGGTTCGCTGCCGCTTCTGCGCAACCTCGATCCGCGTCCCGGTGAAGAAGGAGCCGCCCAAGCCGGCGCCTGTCGAGAACGCCGAGGACGGGGCCGACGAGAAGAAGCCCAGGAAGGGCGCCGAGGCGGCCTGATTACCGCCGCGAGCCCGGGCCGCGCTCAGATATCGCTGTCATCCAGGTTGAACTCGAAGGCGCTCGATCCGTCTTCGTCCATCGAGGCGATGAGGTCGCTGAGATCGGCGTCGCTGTCGGAGGGGCTCTTCTTCTCAGTGGTCGGTTCGGGCGCAGGCTTGGGCGGCGCCGGCTTGGCCTTCGGCGGCTCGAGCAGCGGCGGCTCGATGTGCGCGGGGTCGCCGTCGATCTGCACCGTGAAAACGAAGGGCCCGACGCCGATGCGGTCACCCGGCGAGAGAGCGACCTCGCCCTCGGCAAGCGTCTCGTTGTGGTAGGTGCCGTTGCTCGACCCGAGGTCGCGCAGAGTGGCGGCGTCGCCGTTGATGCGGATCTCGCAGTGCTTGCGGGAGACGGCCTTGCTCGGGGCCTGAAGGTCGGCGTCGTCGGTCCGGCCGATCAGCACACGATCGCCCGAGACGACATGCTCCCGCTTCGTGCCGTCTTCCTTGAACAGGACCAGCGCGAGTTTCACGGTCGGGTCACTCCTTCCAGGCGGGCGCATTCGCCCGCTCGGGGCGCCGGGAGGCGCGTAGGATCCTCGCATCCACCGAACACCCCGGACATCGCCGGGCGTCATGCGCCAGACTACCCCCCTCACATTCGGCGGGCAATCGCCCACGACCCGGGCCGCGCTCGCCGGCGAGCACGAGCCCGCACGCTCGCTCTACATCCACATCCCCTTCTGCGCACACAAGTGCCACTACTGCGACTTCTATTCGATTGCCGGCGCCGATGACCGGCAGGACGCCTTCCTCGACGCGCTGCTGCTCGAGCTCGCGGCCATGGCGCCGAGCGCCGGTCCGCTCGAGACCGTCTTCATCGGCGGCGGCACGCCGACGCTGCTGCGCCCGGACCTCTGGCGACGCCTGCTCGACACGCTGCATACGCGCTTCGACCTGCGCGCGATCGCCGCCGGACGCGGCGAGTTCACCGTCGAGTGCAACCCGGAGACCGCTGATGCGCGCCTCTTCGAGATCCTGCGCACTGGCGGTGTCGATCGCATCAGCCTCGGCGCCCAGTCCTTCGACCCGGCACTCCTTCGCGCGCTGGAGCGTCGGCATCGGCCGGAGAAAGTCGGCGAGGCGCTGCGCCTTGCGCGTGACGCCGGCATCGCGCGCCGGAGCGTCGACCTGATCTTCGCCATCCCGGGGCAGTCCGTGGACGCGTGGCGACGCGATCTCGACACGGCGCTCGCGCTCGATCCGGGCGTCGGCCACGTCTCAGCGTACGCCCTGACCTACGAACCGAACACGGCCCTGCACCAGCGCCTGCGCCGCGGGGAATTCGCCCCGATCAATGAGGAGACCGAGGCGACGATGCACGAGATCGCCGTGGAGCGACTCGCGCAGGCAGGCTTCGCGCAGTACGAGGTGAGCAACTTCGCGCACGCAGGCGAGGGCGCCGGGCCGAGCCTCCACAACCTCGCCTACTGGCGCCAGACTGGCTGGCTCGCGGCGGGGCCATCGGCCTCCGGGCATCTGCGCACCGCGCAAGGCGGCTGGCGATGGCGGAACGCACCGCGCCTGGGCGACTGGGTCGACGGCGTCGTCGCTTCGGGCGGATTTGCGCCCGTTGAGGATCTCGAAGCGCCCGTTCCGGCGCGCGCGCTGCAGGAGGCGCTGATGACCGGCGTGCGCATTTCCGAAGGGGTTGACGAGACCGACGCTCTCGATCAAGCGGGAGCGCTCGGTGTGCGGGCTGATCTGGAGCGCGCGATCGACCGCTGCGCCGCACGCGGCTGGTTGTCGCGTGACGCGGGGCGCGTGCGCCCGACGCCGATCGGCCTGCGCTACGCCGACGCGATGGCGTCGGACCTCATGGACGCAGTGTCGCCGGCGCGCCAAGCGTGAATCAGCGGTCCCAGTCCCTGGGGGTTGCGGTCTCGTACCCCTCGGGGCGCGGGTTGTGCGCGACGACCGGGGCGCCGCAGTTCGGGCAGGTGGTCGGGCCGTCCTTCCCGAGGTAGGCGTTGAGGATCACCGCGGTGCCGCCGTCGGGGCCGCACGAGTTCTGGAAGCAGTACTCGGCGGGGTAGTATCCCTCGGCGGGCTGGACGCCGACCTTGTAG
>JBICHM010000049.1:0-4601 GCA_043101835.1 Phycisphaerales bacterium
CTCCCCCACTGGCGTGGGGGAGGTGTCCGCGCAAGCGGACGGAGGGGGCTCCCCCGACTCCCGCTCCTTCAACGCTCGTTGCGCAACAAGCGCCCGGCTCGAATCCGTGTGCCACTGCTCGCCGCCGCTCTGGGCAGCGCAGCAGTGCGGTCCAGCACAACGCCATCGCGGACGCTCGATCGAAAGGCACACAGAACTACTCGTGATCCACGCGCGCCGCCCCGCATTCAGGGCACGGACCACTACCCGGCAGGCCAATTAGATCGTAGCCGCACGTGGCACACGCGCAACCTTGTCGCACCAGCGTCGTGAGCAAAAGAGTCACGCCGCGAAGCGTGAAGACTAGACCGATCACCGCCGGTGCACCGATCGCGAGAACTCGCCAGACCGCATCCCACCGTATCTCATGCCTCGCAAAGCTGCGCTCACCGAGCGCAACACGCTCGATGACCTCTTCGGCGATCGGCCATTCGTCCACAACCCCGTCGGCGAGCGGCAGCGAAATGTAGTGCGCGTTCAAAAGCAACGCAGTAAACAACTCGGCGTCGTATACAAAGGTCGGATCGTATTGGTTCACAATCGCGTGATAGTGAACTTCTTCAACGATCCCGTGTGGCCAGACAGAGTCCTGAGCCGGGCTTCGAGCAATGCTGAAGTTGACCTGCAGCGCGGTGACCCCGCTGGGTATCTCCGGCGCCGTAACCCACGACGCGGGAAATGCGACGGAATAGGTCGCGCCATCGGCGACGAAGACTCGATAGCTCCACGAGACTCCGCCAATCGTGCCTCGCGGGCCGCGTTGCAATGCGATGAACGCTGCGCAACTGAGCAGCAGCAGCCCGAGGCCTGCCAGCAGCGACTTCGCACCGCGGCGATTGCGCAATCTCCGCCACACGAACTGTCGCTCCTTGCGCGTCAATCGGCGATCCTTTGGCGAAGCGGCCTAGCCATATTTAGCTCACAGTCAGCGGATTGCGTTCGTGCGCTTGACTGCAATCTATACCGCTAGCGCCGTGAGAATGCGATGAGCGAATGCCAGGTACGCCCGCCACCATCGCACCAGGCCAGCACTCACATGATGGAGGCGAGCTCGGTTCGTGGAGACTCGCCGCGACGCATTCGCGGATTGCGAGTGCCTAGCTCGATCGTTCGCGCGATCGCCCACGGCGACACCTCCCCCGCGACGCGGGGGAGGGCGCGGGACGGGCGTCGTGCACAGACTCGCACTGCTGCGCGACCCAGGGCGGCCGCGAGCAGTGGCACACCGTGACCGGCGCCCCGCCGCACTCAGAACTTCTTGTGACTCTCCCGCCCCTTCGGCGCCTTCAGGCCGAGGATCGCCATCGCCACCGTCACATCGTGCGGGCGCGTGATCTTGATGTTCCGCGCGTCCCCCTCCACCACCGACACCGGCTCGCCGAGGCGCTCGACGAGCCCCGCATCGTCGGTGCTGTCGAGGTTCTCCTGCGCGTAGGCGCGGCGGAGCAGGTCCGCGCTGAACAGCTGCGGCGTCTGCGCGAGCGCCAAGCGCTCGCGCGAGACGGTCGCCTCCACCGTGCGCACCGTCACACCGCTGGCGTCGCCGCCGCCGAGGATGGCGTCGAGGGGGTCGATCTCCCGCTTTGCCTCCCCCTCGGGGCTGAGGCGCTTCACCGTGTCGGCGATCTCGACGCACGGCACGACGGCGTCGTGCGTCGCGCCCGCGCGGACGACGCGGTCGATCAGCTCCGGCGGCGTGCAGGGGCGGGCCGCGTCGTGCACCGCGATGTGCGTGCAGCCCTCGGGCACATGGGCGAGCGCGGCCTTGACCGTCTCCCACCGATGCGTCACCCCGCCCCGGCAGACGACGCCGCCGTAGAGCCCGACCTTGTCGGCGTGGCGGAGGCTGAACTCGTGCCACGCCTCGTCGTCGTGCGGGCCGGCGACGACCACGGCCTTCACCTCGTCGCGGTGGACGAACAGCTCGAGCGTGCGCTGGAGTACGGGGCGACCGCCCATGTCGGCGTCGAGCTTGCTGCCGGCGCCGAAGCGGCTGCTGGCGCCCGCGGCGGGGAGGATGACGGCGATCTGCATGGCGGCCATGGCGCCATCCTATCGCTCGTCCTGGCCGGGCCGGTCGAGCCGGCGCCGGGCCGTCCCATCCCCGGAGCCGGGCGGCGCGGCCGGACGCGCCGTGTGGTACGCTCGCCCCCGGTGTCGGCGCGACTGTGGCGTCGGGGCCGGAGGGGCGGCTGATTCATCTGGTGCGAGCATGAGCGCTGACTGGTCCGACGACATCGTGGTGGCGAACCTCGCCGATGAACCTGCCCTCTCCGACGAGCTGGGCTCGCTGATCCAGCGCATCGAGTCGTGCGACCCCGAGAAGACGCCGTGGATCGTCCTGAACTTCAGCGACGTCACCTATGTGAACTCCTCGAACATCGCGCAGATGCTCCGCATGCGGACGTTGCTCGAGGAGATGGGCCGGGGCATGCGCCTCTGCTCGGTGCCCGACCAGGTGTGGTCGGTCTTTATGGTGACGGGGCTCGACAAGGTCTTCCACTTCACCGAGAACCCCGCGGCCGCGATCGCAACGCTCCAGATGGAGCGGGGCGGCGCCGGCTGAAGCGCCCGGCGGAGGTGACACCCCGATGTCGCTGACCCCGGTCGTTGCGCTGCTGATCGTCGCCAACCTCGCGTTCATCATCATCCGCATCGGCGCCAAAGCGCTCGAGATGACGGGCGTTTCGCGCGACGCCGCGCGCTTTCAGGCGCTCTCCGCGTTCTTCGGCGCCGGCTTCACGACCGGCGAGAGCGAGATCGTCGTCAACCACCCGATCCGCCGGCGCGTGATCCGCGACCTGATCATCATCGGCAACATCGGCCTGCTCTCGCTGCTGGCGACCGGCGTGATGACTGCCAGCGCATTCCGCTTCGACACGCCCGAGCACCGGCGCGATGCGCTGATCCGGCTGACCATCATCGTCAGCGGCCTCGTGGTCCTGTGGCTCGCGAGCCGCAGCCGCGTCGTCATGGTCGCCATCGACCACTCCATCGCCTTCGCGCTGCGCCACACCGGCGCGCTGCGCGCCCTCGACTACGAGCAGCTGCTGCGCACGCACTCTGGCTACGAGGTCGCCGAACTCGCCGTGGAGAAGGGCTCCTGGCTCTGCGGGAAGACCATCGGCGAGGCCTCACTCCGGCAGCGCGGCGTCAACGTGCTGAGTGTCCGGCGGCGCACCGGCGACTGGATCGGCGCGCCGCGCGGCGCCACGGCGCTCCACGATGGCGACACGCTGATCGCCTACGGCGCCGATGAGGCCATCGACCGTCTCCGCGACGATCTCACCGGCAAGGCCGACGAGCCTTCGCTCGATTGAGCGCGTTCACGCCGCCATCGGCGACACCGGGCTCGCCGTGCGCCCGTCGGCGTTGCACAGCATGACGCCCGGGGCGCTGCCGGCTTTCGCGGCGTAGAGGGCCGCGTCAGCGTGGGCGATCAACTGCAGCGCATCGAGCGGCCGACTCACCGCCAGCGACGCCACGCCCACGGACATCCCCACCCGCATCTTCCGCTCGCGCGCCGACAGCGTCGGCTCGCTGCGCCGCTGGAACGCCGCGCGCAGGCGGTGGGCAAGCCCGGCCGCCGTGTCGCTCGCCGTGTGGGGCAGAATGATCACGAACTCGTCGCCGCCGTAGCGGGCGGCGAGGTCGCTGACGCGCACCTGCTCGTCGACGATGCGCCCGGCGAGGGCGAGCAGCTCGTCGCCGGCCTGGTGGCCCAGCGAGTCGTTGATCAGCTTGAAGCCGTCGAGATCGATCATCAGGCACGACAGGTCGTGCCCGTAGCGCACCGCCTCGCTGAACATGATGTGCAGTTGCTCCTTGAGGCGACGCCGGTTGGCGAGCCCCGTGAGCGGGTCGGTGGTCGCGAGCGCCTCGTAGCGAGCCGCGGCGTCGGCGAGTTCGCGGTTCTTCCGCTTCAGCTCGGAGAGCGACGCCGCCAGCGCCGCCTGGAGCCGGCGGTTCTCCGACCGGATGCGCTCGGCCTCGAGGTTCTTCTCAACGACCATCGGCACGACGGTGAGGATCTCGGGGGTACGGAGCACGAAGTCCGCGGCGCCTCTGCGGATCGCCTCGGCCGCACGCGCCGCGTCGTGCACCCCGGTCATCATCACCACCGGCAGGCTCTCGCGCCGCTGGAGCAGGTGCTCGAGCGCGCCGAAGCCGTCGGCGTCGGGCAGCGAATCGTCGCAGAGCACCAGATCGAGCGCGTGGATGTTCACATGGTCGAGACCGGCGATGGAAGTGCAGCGACTCGCGCACGGCGCCTGGAAGTGCCCATCGATGCACGACGCGATCTGCGCGGCGAGCGCAGGCGCCCCGCCGAGCACGAGCACGCTGGGCCGATCGAGCCTGGTCTTGGCGCGGGGGGCGCTCACGAGGGGTCACGGACCCTGCACAAGGGCGACAACCCGGCGGGTCCACACGGACCGCCCCCGGGGCGTCGGCCGCCGTCACTTCCTTGCTTCTGATCGGCCTGCGATAGCCCGAAATCGACCCGACCTTCGGGGAATCCTCGGGCAATCTCCCCCGGTCTAGGGGCGGGCCAGCCGAGCCCG
>JBICHM010000050.1:0-7224 GCA_043101835.1 Phycisphaerales bacterium
CCCCTGGCCTGAGCCCTTCCTCCCCCGCACCGCGGGGGAGGTGTCCGCGCAAGCGGACGGAGGGGGGCGCCCCAACCTGCACGCCCGCACGACCAACGGGCCCGAAAGTGTAATTGTCTTTTGTTTGTGTAAATTTGTTCCATGCGCTCTCGCGCTTCCTTCTTAACTCGACCGCTCCCGGCCGCGAGCTGCCCGCCGCACAACGCCCGAAGCCCCTTCCCCCTCGGGTTGCATCCCGCCGACGTGCGGCTACACTTCGCGGCTCGCGACTGATCGCGAGAGATTCCAAGGGAGTAGCCCTGCGCGTGGTGGGACCCCGCGCAGGCAAAGGTGGCCTATGCCGACGATCAATCAGCTGGTTCGCAACCCGCGCGTGTCGCCCAAGACCAAGGGCAAGACCCGTGACCTCGACGCCTGCCCCCAGCGGCGCGGCGTGTGCCTGCAGGTCAAGACCGTCACCCCCAAGAAGCCCAACTCGGCGCTTCGCAAGGTGTGCCGCGTCCGCCTGTCCAACGGCAAGGAAGTCACCGCCTACATCGGCGGCGAGGGCCACAACCTGCAGGAGCACTCCATCGTGCTCGTGCGCGGCGGTCGCGTCCGCGACCATCCCGGCGTGCGCTACCACGTCGTCCGCGGCTCGCTCGACTGCCTCGGCGTCGATGGCCGCAAGCAGGGCCGCTCCAAGTACGGCATGAAGAAGGGCAAGTAAGGCCCTTTCAACGGAGCATGCGTTGGCTTCGCCAATGCATGCCACCCAGAATCCATATCACGCAGGCAAGTAATCCCGCCCTCGCCCGGCGGGGTGAACAGCAGGCCCGGCCGCGCCGGGCGGATGAGCCGAAGGAGGCGACACCATGGGCGGACGCATCACCCAGTCAGCCGAGCAGCTTCGCCCTGACGCGAAGTTCAACGACAAGGTCCTCAGCAAGTTCATCAACTGCATCATGACGGACGGTCGCAAGACCTCCGCCACGCGATGCGTGTATGACGCCTTCGACGTCATCGAGAAGAAGCTTGAGAAGGACAAGGACAACCCGAATGCGCCCAAGGACGCGCTCGAGCTGTTCCACATGGCCATCGACAATGTGAAGCCCCCCGTCGAGGTGCGCTCCAAGCGCATCGGCGGCGCCAACTACCAGGTGCCGCTGCAGGTCAACCGCAAGCGTCAGCAGTCGCTCGCCTTCCGCTGGATCATCACCAGCGCCCGCGGCGAGCGCGGCCGCCCCATGGCCGACCGCCTGGCTGACGAGCTCTACAACGCCGCGCGCGGCGAGGGCAAGGCCATGGCCACCCGCGAGCAGACCATCCGCATGGCCGAGGCCAACCGCGCCTTCGCCCACTTCGCCGGCGGCCGCTGAGCCGACGACGACAACCGACCGATCTTTGACGCCCCGCCCCTCAAAGGCGGGGCGTTTTCTTTGCGCCCTCCCCCGGCCTGCCGGGGGAGGTGTCGCCGAAGGCGACGGAGGGGGCTTCAACTCCTCCACTTCCTCCCTGCCTCATGGCAGAGCACGCGCACGGATGACGACGGATCACCGAGCCGGCCGCGCGCGCGGTCGATCCCATGCTGCGCCCGCCGCGCAATGAGCGTGAGCGAGGAGATAGGCAGGGAAGCCCCCTCCGTCCGCTCGCGCGGACACCTCCCCCGCGGAGCGCGGGGGAGGGCGCCTGATTTGACTTCCAGGATTCACCGATAGCATCGTCCTTCCACTTCTGTCCCCTCCGAGGCGACCCGCACCCGGGCGCGATCCGCGTGGCGCAACAGCCCCTCTTTCTTCCGAAGGCGATCACCTGCCTGCGCGGGTACTCGCGCAGGAAGTTCGCCGCCGACCTCGGCGCGGGCCTCACCGTCGGCGTCATCGCCCTGCCACTCGCGCTGGCCTTCGGCATCGCCTCGATCCCCGAGGATGTCGCGCGCGACGCGGGCGTCTCGCCCCCCGCCATCGGCCTCGTGACGGCGATCGTCGCGGGCTTCCTCATCAGCGCCCTCGGCGGCACGCGCGCGAGCATCGGCGGGCCGACCGGCGCCTTCATCGCGATCATCTACGCCATCGCCGCGACCCACGGGTACGACGGCCTGGTCATGGCGACGGTGCTCGCCGGCGCCATGCTCATCGCGATGGGCATCGCGCGCCTCGGGCGCGTCATCAAGTTCATTCCCTACCCGGTGACGACCGGCTTCACCGCGGGCATCGGCGTGATCATCTTCGCCGGACAGGTGCGCGACCTGCTCGGCCTGGCGACCGGCCCCCTGCCGCCGGAGTTCACGCCGAAGGTGCGCCTCTACGCCGAGCACATCGGGTCGATCGACTGGCCAACCGCGTCGATCGGCGTCGGCACGGCCGCGTTCATCGTGCTGTGGCGGCGCTTCGTGAGCCGGCGCATCCCCGGCGCGATCATCGCGATCGTGCTCGCCACCGCCATCGTGCAGGTCTTCGGCCTCTCGAGCGTGACGACGGTCGGTGAGCGCTTCGGCGCGATCCCCGCCGGCCTGCCGACGCCGCGGATGCCGGAGTGGGACTGGAGTCGCGTCCCCGACCTCCTGCCCGCGGCCTTCACCATCGCGCTGCTCGGGGCGATCGAGTCCCTCCTCTGCGCCGTCGTCGCCGACGGCATGCTCAACACGCGCCATCGCTCCGACACGGAACTGATCGGTCAGGGGCTCGCGAACATCGGCAGCGCGGCCTTCGGCGGGCTGCCCGCCACCGGCGCCATCGCGCGCACCGCCGCGAATGTGCAGGCGGGCGGGCGCACGCCCGTCAGCGGGATGACCCACGCCGGCGCGCTGCTGGCGATCGTGCTGCTGCTCGGGCGACAGGCGTCGCTCGTGCCGCTGGCCTAGCTCGCCGGCGTGCTGGTGATCGTGGCGTGGAACATGGCCGAGATCCACCGCTTCCGGCGCCTGCTCAACGGCCCGCGCAGTGACGCCCTCGTGCTCGTCGTCACCTTCCTGCTGACGGTGCTGACCGACCTGACGCTCGCGGTCGAAGTCGGCGTCGTGCTCGCGGCGATGCTCTTCATGAAGCGCATGGCGGATGTGACGAGCGTCGATGCCCGCTCCGTCGCCGACGACCCCGCTGACGGCGCCGGCGATGTCGACCCGCACCTGGCCGACGCAACGCAGCCGGGGCGGGGCGTCGAGGTCTACGAGATCAACGGCCCCTTCTTCTTCGGCGCCGCGTACAAGCTGCACGATGCGCTGGCCGAGCTGCGCCGCAGCCCGCGCGCGCTCGTGCTCGACCTCTCGCGCGTGCCCGCGATCGACGCCACCGGCCTGCACACGCTCGACGACCTCCGCCTCCGCTGCCGCAGGGAGCGCACCGAGCTCATCCTCGCCGGCGTGAACGGCCAGGTGCGCCGGGCGATGGCGCGCAGCGGCCTGCTCGACGCCCTTGGCGCCGACCGCGTCGTCGATTCACTCGAGGCGGGCGTCCGTGTTGCCGAACGCGAGCCCGTCACTGCGTGACCGGCGCTCCCGGATGCCACGCGCCCTGGAACCCGCCAACCATCCCCTGCCACTCGCGCCGCTGCGTCAGGCGTCGCCAGCGCCCGACCGGCTGCCCGGTGAGGTGCGCGGGAACCTCGCCGACCGCGCGGATCGCCTCGAGACCGGGATCGTGCGCTGTGCGCCAGTCGGCGATGGTCAGCGGCGCCGCGATGTCCGGGCGCACCCACCGGCGCGGGTCGCGCGGGTCGCTGAACTGCCACCACAGCTGGCTGACCCGCAGCGTCAACCCGCTGTGCTCGAGCGCGAACGACTCGTTGTCGCCCGCGTGGTTCGGCCCGGCGCCCGTCGGCTCGCCGACGAAGATCGTGTGCGTCAGACGCTCCAGCTCGCCCACGAAGTTCATCGCGGCGCTGAAGGTGTCGCGGTCGATCAGGCAGAACGACCTGCCCGGCTCGTCGAAGCGTGAGCGAACGAGGCCGAGGATCAGCGGCTGGTTGAGGTAGTTGTTCCCGCCCCCGTTGCCGCGGACATCGAAGACGATGCGCTCGATCGACTGGTCCTCGGCCGCGAACGCCCACAGGCGCTCGGCGAACTGCGCGATCGTCTCATCGTCGTCGTCCTGCACCTCGGCGTAGCGGACATACAGCGCCCGCCCGTCGTCGATCGCCGCGAACCAGTGGCGCTCGCCGGGCCGGCTCTCGGCCCGCGGCGGCTCGGGCCACGCATCGCGGATCGTCGTCCAGCCCTCGGGCGCAGGGCCGAAGACGCGCGGGTCGCCGGGAGGCGAGGGCGCAAGCGCAAACGACCGCTCCTCGCCCGTCGCCGTCTCGACGACCATCGTCGTGCCAAGATCGTCACCCGGCGCGAACCCCGCCGCGCGCATGACAATCGGGAAGCGGATGAAGATCTCCGTCCACCCCGCGCCCGCGATCGGGTTGTCGCCGGGGAAGTCGTCGGCGAGCGACGCGAAGAGCTCCTCGACCGGCGTGTCGTAGAGCGAGACGACGCGCCCGCCGACGCTGGCCGCGTACTCCGGCGCGGCGTCCATGACGACCAGCCCGTCCTGCGCCATCCGGAAGCGCACCGGATACGACACGCCCATGAACGCCACGCGCCCCGGCACGACGGACGTGTGCCCGTCGTGGGCCATCGCGCAGAGACGCGAGATCGCGAGGAAGAAGCCGGCGTCATCGATCTCGTCGAGCGACGCCTCGATCGCGCCGAGGGCCTCGTTCCAGTCGGCCCGATCGACCTCGCGCGAGAGATACGGGTGGGTATCCCAGAGGGCCGACGCGGCGGCCTCGAGGTCGGCCCGTCGCTCGGCCGGCGTCGCGCCGAGCGCAACGGCGACAGTCAGGAGCGGGGCGACGGCCCCGACGACGAGACGGGCGAGCGGCATGCGGTGCTCCTTCCAGACAGGCTTCGGCCCGGCACGAGGCCAGGGCCGACCGACAACCGCCTCTTTGGGCCGCCTGGATCGGCCCTTTCGCCGATTCTCGGACCCCGATCCCGGTTTCGCTGGATACCCCGTCACCGACCGGCGAGAATGCCCGATCAACGGAATGCGGGGCGTCGCTGAGGCCGGGCGATCCGGCGGGGCGCCCCGTTCGTACGACCACCATCGCCCCCGGGCCTGCCAGGCCCGCCGGGGAGGGGCGGGGCGCGACGCCGGCCGAAGTTCGGTCGCGACGACGCCCCGGGCACGCGGGAGCGCAATCGCATGTGCGGAATCGTGGCGTATGTCGGGCGGCGTGAGTGCCAGCCCATTCTGCTCGAGGGTCTCAAGCGACTCGAGTATCGCGGGTACGACTCCGCGGGCGTCGCCGTGCTCAACGGCGATGTGAACATCACCAAGACCGTCGGGCGCGTCAGCGTGCTCGAGAACGCCCTCAAGAAGCAGGGCGGCCTGACCGGCACCCTCGGCCTCGCCCACACGCGCTGGGCCACCCACGGCGCCGTCACCCAGATCAACGCCCACCCCCACACCGACGACCGGAACAAGGTCGCGATCATCCACAACGGCATCATCGAGAACTACGCCGCCCTCCGCACCTACCTGCAGGAGAAGGGCCACGAGTTCAAGAGCGAGACCGACACCGAAGTCCTCGCGAACCTCATCGCCGAACTCTACGACGGCGATCTGGAAGCCGCCGTGCAGGCCGCGCTCCGCGAGGTCACCGGCGCCTACGCCATCGCGGTCATCTGCAAGGACGAGCCCGACACGCTCGTCGTCGCGCGCAAGGGCTCGCCTCTGATCGTCGGCGTCGGCTCGGGCGAGTACGTGGTCGCCTCCGACGCCGCGGCCATCGTCTCGCACACGGCGCAGGCCATCACGCTGGGCGACTACCAGGTCTGCAAGCTGACGCGCGATTCCTTCCGCACGACGACGATCGACAATGTGCCGGTCACACCGAAGGTGCAGGCGCTCGAACTCGATCTCGAACAGATCGAGCTCGGCGACCACCCGCACTTCATGCACAAGGAGATCTTCGAGCAGCCCCAGAGCCTGCGCAACACCATGCGCGGGCGCATCGACAAGATGGAGGGGCGCGTCGTGCTCGGGGGCGTCGGCGAGCTGGCGCGCGAGCTCGTGAAGGCCAAGCGCTTCGTGATGATCGCGCAGGGCACCGCGCTCCACGCCGCGATGATCGGCGAGTACCTCTTCGAGGATCTCGCCAAGACGCCCGCCGAGGTCGACTACGCCAGCGAGTTCCGCTACCGCAACCCCATCGTCGAAGAGGGCACGGTCGTCGTCGCCGTCAGCCAATCCGGTGAGACGGCCGACACGCTCAGCGGGCTGCGCGAGGCCATCGAACGCGGCGCCTCGAGCCTCGGCGTCGTCAATGTCGTCGGCTCCACCATCGCGCGCGAGACCGACGCCGGCGTCTACCTGCGCGTCGGCCCCGAGATCGGCGTCGCCAGCACCAAGGCCTTCACCGGCCAGGTGTGCGTGCTCACCATGCTCGCCATGTTCCTCGGGCGCCGCCGCTTCATGTCGAGCAACGACTGCGCCCGCTACATCGAGGCCCTCGAGAAGATCCCCGACCAGATCCAGCGCGTCGTCGAGCAGTCCGAGGCCATCAAGTCGATGACCGAGAAGCACATCGGGCGCGAGAACTGGCTCTTCCTCGGGCGCGGCTACAACTACCCCGTTGCCCTCGAGGGCGCGCTGAAGCTCAAGGAAATCTCGTACATCCACGCCGAGGGCATGCCCGCGGCCGAGATGAAGCACGGCCCCATCGCGCTGATCGACGAAGGCATGCCCGTCGTCGTCATCGCCAACCAGGGCGCCCAGTACGAGAAGGTGATGAGCAACATCCAGGAGGTCCGCAGCCGCGGCGGCCATGTCATCGCCATCGCCACCGAGGGCGACGACCACATCAAGACCTGCGCCGACGATGTCGTCTTCGTCCCCGACACGCCCGAGCCGCTGAGCCCGATGCTGACGGTCATCCCGCTGCAGCTCATCGCCTACCACGCGGCCGTGCTCCGCGGCCACGATGTCGACAAGCCGCGGAACCTGGCGAAGAGTGTGACGGTGGAGTGATGTCTCCTCCCCCGGCCCCGCCGGGGGAGGTGTCGCCGCAGGCGACGGAGGGGGCTTCCTCCACTCCGCCTCCTCCCGGCCCCGTCGCGCAGCACACACGCGGATCGCATGGCGTCACCGAGCCGATCGCGCGAGCGATCAATCCGTTGGGCTTTCATTGCGCGACGATCGCTGGAGAACTCGTCAGCGCACCACGCGCCTCTCCGGCTCCCTCTCCACCACCGGGGGA
>JBICHM010000051.1:0-19328 GCA_043101835.1 Phycisphaerales bacterium
CAACCCCGCCGGCTCCATCAAGGACCGCATCGGCCTCTCCATGATCGAGGCCGCCGAGCGCGAGGGGAAGATCGACCCGACCGCCACCCCCAGACCCACGCTCGTCGAGGGCACCGCCGGCAACACCGGCATCGCCCTCGCGCTTGTCGCCGGGCAGCGCGGCTACAACCTCACCGTCGTCGTCCCCGACAAGATGGCCAAGGGCAAGATCCAGCACCTCCGCGCCATGGGCGCGAAGGTCGTTCTCACCCGCTCCGATGTCCAGAAGGGACACCCCGACTACTACCAGGACGTCGCCGAACGCATCGCCAAGGAGACGCCCAACAGCCTCTACGTGAATCAGTTCGGCAACGAGCACAACCCCGAAGCCCACTACGACCACACCGCCCCCGAGATCTGGGAGCAGATCACTCGCGCCACAGGCGCCGCGCCCGACGCCTTCATCTGCGGCGTCGGCTCCGGCGGCACCCTCTCCGGCGCCGCGAAATACTTTCGCGAGCAGAAGCCCGACATCGACATCATCCTCGCCGACCCCGCCGGCTCCATCCTCGCGCCGCTGGTCAACGAGAACCGCCATGTCGAACCCGGCGCCTGGCTCGTCGAAGGCATGGGCGAAGACTTCGTCCCCCCCATCTGCCACCTCGACCTCGTCACGAAGGCCATCGCCGTCAGCGACAAGGACGCCTTCCTCGCCAGCCGCCTGCTGCTCGCGAAGGAAGGCCTGCTCGCCGGCTCCTCGACGGGCTGCCTCATCCACGCCGCCATCGAGTACTGCCGCGCCCAGACCGAGCCGAAATCCGTCGTCACCTTCGTCTGCGACCACGGCGCCAAGTACCTCGACAAGGTCTTCAGCGACGAGTGGATGACCGACGCCGGCTTCCTCGACCGGCCGACCTTCGGCGACATCCGCGACCTCATCGCCCGGCGCCACCTCGAGCGCGAGTCCTACGCCCTCAAGCCCGAGGAGCCGCTGCAGCAGGCCATCAAGACCATGAAGCTGCACGACATCTCGCAGCTCCCCGTCTGCGACCCCGAAAACCCCGACCGCGTCGTTGGCATCATCGACGAGAGCGACATCCTCCTCGCCGTCGTCCACGACCACAGCGCCTTCAGCAAGCCCGTGCGCGACTTCATGACCAGCAAGCTCGAGACGATCCGCCCCACGGCCAGCGTCAACGATCTCACCCCGATATTCCGCGCCGACCGCGTCGCCATCGTCGTGGACGAGGCCGGCGCGTTCCACGGCCTCATCACGCGCATCGACCTCATCAACCACCTGCGCCGCCAGCTCCTCTGAACCAACGAGACCGATCCCCTATGGCACACGATGCACAGATGCGACCGGGCACCATGGTCATCCACGCCGGGCAGAGCCCCGAGCCGACCACCGGCGCCGTCATGCCCCCCATCTTCACGAGCAGCACCTACGCGCAGGAATCCCCCGGCGTGCACAAGGGCATGGACTACATCCGCGCCCACAATCCCACGCGCTTCGCGCTCGAGCGCATGGTCGCCGCGCTCGAAGGCTCCGAAGTCTCGCCCGATGAGGACATCACCTGCGGCGGCTTCGCATTCGCCAGCGGCATGGCCTCTATCGGCACCGCGCTCGAACTCCTCGACGCCGGCGACCACATCGTCACCATGGACGACCTCTACGGCGGCACCAACCGGCTGCTCAATCGCGTCCGCGCACGCACCCAGGGCCTTCAGGTCACCATGGCCGACCTCTCGAAGCCCAACGCCGTCGCCGAGGCGATGCACGGGCGCACCAAGATGGTCTGGGTCGAGACGCCCTCCAACCCGACCCTCAAGATCTGCGACCTCGACGCCGTCGCGCGCGCCGCGCGCGCCGTCAACCCCGATGTCATCCTCGCCTGCGACAACACCTTCGCCACGCCCATCAATCAGAAACCCCTTGAGCACGGCTTCGACATCGTCATGCACTCGGCCACCAAGTACCTCGGCGGCCACAGCGATGTCCTCGGCGGCCTGCTCGTCGCCCGACGCCCCGACCTCGCCGAACGACTCCGCTTCCTCCAGCTCTCCGTCGGCGCCGTCATGGGTCCCTTCGACGCCTACATGACGCTCCGCGGCATCAAGACGCTCGACGTCCGCATGCAGCGCCACAACGAGTCCGCCGCGCGCATCGCGAACTTCCTCGAAGAGCACCCGAAGGTCGACACCGTCGTCTACCCCGGCCTCGAGAGCCACCCCGCGCACGCCATCGCGACCAGGCAGATGCGCGGCTTCGGCGGCATGATCACCATCTTCCTCAAGGGTGATCTCAACACCGCCCGCGCATTCCTCGAGAAGGTGAAGGTCTTCGCGCTCGCCGAAAGCCTCGGCGGCGTCGAGTCCCTCATCGAACACCCCGCCATCATGACCCACGCCAGCGTCCCCCCCGAGCAGCGCACCGCCCTCGGCATCAGCGACACCCTCGTGCGCCTTTCCGTCGGCGTCGAAGATTGCGACGACCTCATCGCCGACCTCGAACAGGCGCTGGGGTAAGCGGGACGAGACGAAGAGAACGAGAGACGAAGAGACGAAGTGGCTGGAACCAGCGGCGCCTCTCACTTCGTCTCTTCGTCTCTCCGTCTCTCCGTCTCTTCCCCCAACAACACCCCCTCCAACTCCAGCAGCCGCTGCTTCCGCCACAGCCCCCCGCCGTACCCGGTCAGCGTCCCGTCCGCGCCGATCACCCGGTGGCACGGCACGACGACCGCCACCTGATTGGTCCCGTTCGCGCGCCCGATCGCGCGCACCGCGCTCGGGCGCCCGATGCGCTTCGCCATCTGCCCGTACGACCAGGTCTCGCCGTAGGGGATCTCGCAGAGTGTCTCCCACACGCGCACCTGGAACTCGCTGCCGCGCAGGTCGACAGGCACGGTGAAGTCGCGCCGTTCGCCGGCGAGGTACTCGGCCATTTCGCGCTTCGTCTGTTCAAGGATGGCGTTCTCCCCGGGAACCAGCGGCCCGAATCGCTTCCGCATGCGGATCAGCTCGTTCTCGAGCGCGCGGCGGTCCACCCACTCCAGCAGGCACAACCCCGTGTCGCTCGCGATCGCCACCATCGTGCCCAAGGGTGACGGCAGCCAATCCACCGTCATCGCGCCGCGCGACCCGTTCGCATTCCCGAAGCACCGCTCGAGCGCCTCGCGGAATCCGCTCGCCGATTCGTACCCGCTCTCGACCTGCGCCTCCACCTGTCCGGCTCCCTTCCTGAGTTCCCGCATCGCCCCGCCCAGTCGCACCGACCGCTGGTACGCCTGGAAGGTCATGCCGTAGGCGTCCTTGAACCTCCGGCGCGCCGCGACCGGATCGACACCGCGCGAAAGCAAGTCCGCGTCCGTCAGCCGGCGCGACGGGTCCCGCCGGATCGTTTCGATCAGATCCGTCATCCACGCCGGCGGCGCCCCGGGCGTCTCCATCGGTCGGCACAGCTTGCACGGCCGGAACCCCGCCGCGAGCGCCGCCTGCACCGTCGGCGCGAACTCCACGTTCTCGCGCTTCGGGCGCTTCGCGCGGCAGGTCGGCCGGCAGAAGATCCCCGTTGTCTTCACACAGGTGAAGAACACCCCCTCATACGACGCGTCCCGCGCGCACAGGGCCTCGTACATCGTCGCTTCCGTCGGCAGCGTGGCCATGCACAGACGCTACCGGCGCCCCGCGGCCCCCACCACCGGAAACTGGACAACCCATTCCGGCGCGCCGGCCCCCGATGTCGTCTCCTCCTGTGTGCGCGGGCGCATCCCGCAGGCCTGCGCAAACCCCGGGAGCGCCGCCATGCGAACCGCCACCGCCACACTCTGCCTCGTCGGCGCGGGCCTCTGCGCCGTCTTCGCCGTCGCCGGGCCGCTGAACCCGCCGGGCCCCCCGGCGTCGACCTCGCCCAGCCTCGCCGATATCCAGGCCTCCATCGCCGGGGCCGGCGCCCCCGACACCGCCTTCACCCCCGGCAGCGCCACCGACGGACGCCCGTGGCCCGCCGCGGGACCGATGCGCGTCGTCTTCGAAGACGAGAATCCGGTCACCGGCGCCTGGGCGATCGCCGACCTCGCGACCTCGGTCGAGGTGCTCGAGTACCGCGATGGCTCGTCGCCTGCCGTGCTTCCCCTCCCTGGCAACACCCTCCTCCCGGCCGTCACACTCATTCGACCGCTCGGGTCTGACCTCTCCGCCTGGGCATGGCACGAATCCGTCCTCCTGGGCGACATGGCGGCAGCGCGCAAGTCCTGCTCTCTCGTCATGTATGACGCCGAGAACAGGCCCGTGGCCCGCTTCTATCTCGAGAACGCCTGGCCATCCGCCTACGACACGCGCATGCAGAACGACGTCGCGATGGAGCAGATCACCATCACCCTGGAGGCGCTGCGGCGAGAACTCTGACACCCGACCTACCCTTCGGTGTGAGCCGCAACGCCCGACGCATCCTCGACGCCTCCGCCAACCGCGCGCGCGAAGCGCTGCGCGTTCTGGAGGACGCCGCCCGCTTCACGCTCGACGACGACGCCCTCACCCAGCGCTGCAAGACGCTCCGCCACGACCTCCGCGCCGCCCTCGACGCCCTCCCCGGCGGCCAGCTGCAATCGGTCGCCCACCGCGACACCGCCGGCGATGTCGGCACGGCGGCGACAACCGACGCCGAGCGCACACGCGCCGGCCTGCGCGATGTCGTCATCGCCGCCGGCAAGCGCCTGACAGAGTCGCTCCGCTCGATCGAAGAGATCGCCAAGACCCTCGACCCGAGCGTCGCACCGCGCTTCGAGTCGCTCCGCTACCGCGCATACGACCTCGACCGCGACCTCACCCTCGCCATGGGCGCCGCGCCCGCCGACTTCACCGGTTGGCGCTGCTGCGTGCTGCTCACCGAGTCCATCTGCGCTCTGCCGTGGCGCGAGGTCGCCGAACGGGCGATCGACGCAGGCGCCGACTGCATCCAGCTGCGCGAGAAGCTCCTTCCTGACCGCGACCTGCTCGCACGAGCCCGCGAACTCATTGAACTCGCGCGCGGACGCGCCGACATCGTCGTCAACGACCGCCCCGACATCGCGCTGCTCGCCGGTGCGCGTGGCGTGCACCTCGGGCAGGACGACATGGCCGTCGCCGACGCCAGGCGCCTCGCCGGCAGCGAACTGCTTGTCGGCGTCTCTACGGCGAATCTCGAACAAGCCCGGCGCGCGCGCTCGGACGGCGCCGACATCTGCGGCGCCGGGCCCATGTTCCTCTCCGCCACCAAACCCAAACCTGCCCTCGCCGGCCCCGCCTACCTGCGCGAGTACCTCGCGTGCCACCCACCTCTGCCCCCCGTGCTCGCGATCAGCGCGATCACGCCGGAGCGCATCGCCGACCTGCGAGCGGCCGCCGAGGGCAGGCCCTTCGGCGTCGCGGTCTCGGGCGCCGTCTGCGGCTCGCCTGACCCCGGCGAGGCAGTCCGCGCACTCCTCGCCGCCCTCGACGGCGCTACCACGCGCGCGCCAGTCTGAGCAGCCCGAGCGCGACGCGCGCCGATTCGGCCAGCAGCACGACACGCTCATCGTCGTCCCGCGCCGCGCGCAGACGCTCGACGAGCGCCTGCGCCTCCCGCGCCTCCGCCTCGCTGAAGACCGACGCGATCTCCAGCGCCCCAAAGGGCAGCCATACTGCCGCCTCGCGATGGGCGCCGGTGATGGCGCCGACCACCTCCTGGTGCTTCTCGACAGTCTCTCGAAACGACATCGCAGCCTCCTTCCGCACAGAACCACCCATTCCTCGACACTCCGTCTCTTCGTCTCTCTATCTCTTCGTCTCTTCTTCAAGCACCCCCAGCCACGCCAGCATGCGCCGGCGCACTTCCCCCGCGTCGGCGCGCGACTGCAGGTACAGCGTCAGCTCCCCCTGCATCGCCCGCACCGCGTCCACGCTTGCGCGGGATTGCGCCAGCAGATCCGCCTCCTTCGCCTCAATCGACGCGAGCAGGTCCTCCCGCGCCGCCGCGGCAAGGGCGGCGACCTCCATCCGCTGCTGCGCCGAGAGCGCATCGCCCACACCCAGGCCCTCGCGCTCGCGATACCCCGCCTCCGCACGTTCGTACATCGACGCCCACTCGTCATTGACCGCCGCGCGCTCGACATCGCCCAGCGCCCCGATCACCCGCGCCTGCTGGCCGTGCAGACGGTCGATCCCCGTCTCCACCGTCTGCGCCAGCAGCGCTGCCTCCCGCTCCGACCCTGCACACCCGACCAGCGTGCACGCGCACGCGACAACCCACACGACGATCCGTCGCTCCATCCGCCACCTCCAGATCCGGCCGATTCCCCCGGCCCCGCCCGAACATACGCCCGACACCAGCGCGGACAAGCGCAAACGCCCGAGTTCACCCACACCGACCGCACGCGCGCGCACAGACGCCGGCACTCCGTGCCTCCGTGCCTCCGTGCCTTCGTGCCTCAGTGCCTCTCCCGCCGCTACCCTCTCCTACTCCCCCCTCCCAGGAACCACCCATGCCCGTCACCTTCGAGCACGCGACCCTTCCCAACGGCCTGACCATCGTCGGCGAGATCGATCGCGATGCGCACACCAGCGCCTGCGGCTTCTTCGTCAAAACCGGCGCGCGCGACGAGACCAGCGACCTTATGGGCGTCAGCCATTTCCTCGAACATATGATGTTCAAGGGCACCGACCGGCGCACGGCCGACGACATCAACCGCGAGTTCGACGAGCTCGGCGCCAAGTACAACGCCTACACATCCAGCGAGATCACCTGCTTCTACGCGCAGACGCTCCCCGAGCACACCGCGCAGGCTGTGGACCTGCTCGCCGACATGATGCGCCCCGCCCTCCGCGACGAGGACTTCAACCAGGAGCGCAATGTCATCCTCTAAGAGATCGCGATGTACAAGGACAATCCCTTCTGGGTTCTGTACGACGAGACGATCCAGCGCCGCTACCCGACCAGCCCGCTCGGCCATCGCGTGCTCGGCACCGATGACACCATCAAGGCCCTCCAGCGCGACCAGATGCGCGACTACTTCACCCGGCGCTACAGCGCCGACAACACCGTCGTCGCGCTCGCCGGCGATGTCGATTTCGACGCCGTCACGAAGCAGATCGAGCAACTCTGCGGCGGCTGGCAGACCACCGGCGCCGCGCGCGACAACGCCGAACCCGCCCCCGTCGCCGCGGACTTTGCGAAGCAGGACGACAAGGTCAGCCGCGCGTACCTGCTGATGCTCACGCCGGCGCCCGCGATGCAGGACGAGCGCCGCTACGCCGCCAGCCTGCTTGCCAAGGCCCTCGGCGGCTCCGACAACAGCCGCCTGCACTGGGCGCTCGTCGAGACCGGCCTCGCCGACGAGGCCCAGGCCTCCTACGACCCCCACGACGGCGGCGGCAACTACTTCGTCTTCGCCTCGTGCTCACCCGATCGCGCGCGCGAGGTCGGCACGATCCTCGACACCGAGATCGCCAGTCTCCTCGACAACACCAGCGACGCCGACCTCGAGCGCCTGCGCAACATGGCGGCGACCGGCGTCACCCTCGCCGGCGAGCGCCCAAACGGGCGCATGCAACGCCTCGGGCGCCTCTGGACGATGCTCGGCGAGCACCTGACGCTCGAAGAGGAACTCGACCGCCTGAGCGCGGTGACGATGGACGACATCCGCAGCGTCTACGAGGCGTTCCCGTTCCAGCCGCGGACGGTGGGAGCGCTGTCGCCGGCATAAGGCCAGAGACGAAGAGATCAAGAGACGAAGAGACGAAGTGGCGGACTGCCCTTCGGGCACGGCGTCGTCGGCGACGCCCGGCCACAATCACTCCGTCTCTTCGTCTCTCCGTCTCTCCTTCTCTTCCGCGCCAACCACCTCCGCCCCCAGCGCCGCCGCGATCTTCGCGATCTGCTCATCGGCGTGCCCGCGTGCGGCGCGGCCGCTCTTCTTCCACATGCGCGGCAACACCAGCGGCAGGGGCAGGATCGTCAAGGGCAGGTACCAGGTCCATGTTGGCCACCAGCCCCACGCCGCCGGGATGAGCGCATCGGTCAGCAGCACGCCCGGCCAGATGGTGAAGGCGAGCACGACCGCGAAGATCGCCGGCAGCCGGCGCTTCGTGCGCGCCGTGAAGATGACCTGGTGCGCCCCCGCGCCGTGCGCCGGGCCGATGCGCCCGAGAATCTCCTGGTCGAAGGGCTCGCCGAAGGCCAGCACGCGGAACTCGTGCGCCCCCGGGCCCTGCTCGTAGCCGGGGAGTTTGCCCTTCCGCGCGAGGCGGTCGAGGCGCTCCAGGACCTCCTCGGGGGCGAGGCCCGTTTCGAGCGTGGGCAGGGGCCCGGATTGCGTTGGCGTGGTGTCGTCGCTGATGACCAGCCCTCCCTGTGCGCGCCGACGCCCGAACAGACGCCGCCGGTCCGATCATACGACATCGGCGCATCGGCCCCCCGGGATCAGGCGCCCCGCTTGCTCAGCCGATGAAACGACAATGGACGCCCGCCCCCATGCGCACGCGCTGCGCCTTGTCGGCGCAGACGATCCCGTGGCCGCGCAGTCGTTGCGCGAATCTCGCGCCCGGCGCGAAGCCGCGCGCGAGATCGAGCGCGCCAACCGGGAATCGGCGGAATTGACCGCCGACGATGCGCGCATCATCTTCGCCATGCGCGTCTTCGAGAGCCTCGAGGGCGGACGGGCCGCGATCCTTCGTCCCGAGCGCCGCGCCCGCCTCCGCCATCTTGCCGCGAGCCTCGGCCTCGGCGAGTTCGACACGGCGCTCGTGATGGCCATCGCCCAGGACGCCGCCCGGCGCGGCGAGTCCCTCGAGAGCGACCGCGCCAAGGGCGCCCTCCGCCTCGTCCGCCCCGCCAAGCCTCGCCCCGACACCGACATCCTGCTCCGCATCACCGGCGCACTCCTGCTGGGCGCGGTGCTGCTGATCGTGCTGGTGCGGTGGGTGTTGAAGTAGGAAGAGACGGAGAGACAGAGAGACGGAGAGACGAAGTGGGGATCGCGCGAGGCGCGATCGCTGTACTGCCGGCGACCATCGCGCAAGCACTTCGTCTCTTCGTCTCTTGATCTCTTCGTCTCTTTCCCCCCTCTCCCCTCCTACCCTCCCCCATGCCCCTCATCGACCCCGGCAAGAAGGCCCGCGCGTTCAGCCTTGCTGACCAGCGCGGCGAGAAGCACGCGCTCAAGGACTACGCAGGGCAGCCCCTCGTCCTCTACTTCTATCCCAAGGACGACACCTCCGGCTGCACCAAGCAGGCCTGCCAGTTTCGCGATGACCTTCCGGCCTTCGAGAAGCTCAACTGCGCCGTCCTCGGCGTCAGCCCGCAGGATGTGAAGAGCAAGCAGAAGTTCGCGGACAAGTTCGACCTGAACTTCCCCATCCTCGCCGACCCCCCGAACGACGACGGCGTGCCGAAGGTGTGCGACGCCTACGGCGTGTGGCAGGAGAAGTCGATGTATGGGCGCACCTACATGGGCGCCGCGCGCACGACCTACCTGATCGGCCCCGACGGCAAGGTCGTGCGCCGCTGGGACAAGGTGAAGGTGCCCGGCCACGCCGAGGATGTGCTGGCGGCGGTGCAGGAACTCACGGCATGAGCACCCACGCGCGCGACCTCGACCGCTACGAGCAGCAGGCGGACCTGTGCCTGCGCATGATCGATGGGCTCAGCGATGAAGAGCTCGACGCCCGCCCCGGCCCCGGCGCCTGGAGCATGCGTGAGTTGGTCGTCCACCTGATGGACAGCGACCTGATCGGCGCCGACCGCATGAAGCGCGTCATCGCGACGGAGGGCTCGACCCTCTACGCGTACGAAGAGAACGACTTCGCGCGCAACCTCGACTACGCGAAGCGTGATGCGAGGCTGGCGGCGGACCTCTTCCATCTGAGCCGGCGCTGGATGACCGCCATCTTTCGCAGCCTTCCCGACGCGGCCTTCCTCAAGACCGGCGACCACACCGAGAACGGCCCGATGACGCTGGCCGAGCTGGTGGCCGGCTACGCCGACCACGTGGATCACCACCTGGAGTTCGCACGTGGAAAGCGCGAGAAGCTCGGCAAGCCGATGTGACGCGGCGTCTGCGCGCCCGCACCGCGGGGGCTACTCCCCCTCCGCCTCCTCCGGCGCCAGCCACGAGTAGTACGCGAGTTCCTCGTCCGACATCGTCTGCGCGGGGCGCGTGACGAGGCGTTCGTCAGGGAATGCGTCATCCGCGTCAAACGGGCTGTACGGCGGCTGCAACCGAGCCATGGCGCCGTCGCCGATCGTAAGCCGAAGTGTGATTGGCCAGCCTTCCGACGGGGCGTTGCTGTAGCCAAGACCGATCCCTGAATAGTGGTTCGACAAGCCGCCCGTCGCGGTGACTTCGAGGAGGCTCTCCGGCCACGAACCGGTGCGCACGCGATGCCCTTCCACCGCCGCGAGCGCTGCCACACCGACCGCTCGCATGCGCACCAGATCGAGTCGGCCGCGAAGCATCGCGACAATCTTGGCGCCATCCAACAATCCGACATCTGGAAATCCGAGGTCGCCCGGTGGCTCAGCCGGCCTGTGCATGAACGACAACGACCACCACTCGCCCATCGTGGCCTCGTACGCGTCGAGGGCTGCTCGAACCTCCTCGGTCGATCTTGACGACATCCAGTCAAGCCACGCCGCGTCGTAGTCGTCTAAGTAATCGAGCTCATCCGAATCGCTGGCACGGACTCGGGCGCTCACAAGAAGCCGCTCGATGACTCCCTGGGACTCTGAGCGCTCGACGATGCGCAGCAGTTCGGCATAGGAAAAAAGCCGCTCGCCCTTGAAGCGGAGCACATCCGGTTCGAGCAGTCCATCGCGGATCGCAAGCGCGATGCTGAAGAGGGCGTCGCATGTCTCGGAGGAGAGCTCGTAGTCGCGGAATGCGTCAGTTATGGCGTCCAGCGTGAGCGACCGCATGAGACTGGACGAACTGATGGTCAGGAGCAGCGGGGCCTGGTCGGCCAGATCGGCAAGCCGCGCCGCAGCAGCGATACGCTGCACAAACCCGACCGCATCACCCTCGGCGAGCGCACGACGAGCATCGACGAGCAGAATCTCGACACTGGTCCGCATTCGGACTGCAGGCATCCTGAATGGGCCTGTCTCCGTCTCCATCCAGGCGCCCGCGCGACCCGCGCCGGCGCCGTCTTCAAACAGGCGCGGGCGCTTCGATGCCTCGAGCAGCAATCCCACCACCGGGGCAAGCTCCACAAACGCTGTCTTCCCCGGCGCCAGGCGCGGATCCTCCCAACCAAGACGGAGCAATGGCTCGCTCACATTCGTGAGACGGCCCATCATTCCTTCGGGCCACGCGTTGACGATCACATCCGTCTGCGCGAGCGCCTCCTCGATCAGCGGCCACGCCGCCTCCCCCGGCGGCATCGACGCCTCGACAAGCGCCCGCTGCTCGGCCGCGATCTCCTCGGCCGTCCACCCGAGCGACGGCGGCAGCGACACGCGCCAGAGACCGAAGCCGAGCACGCCGAGGAGGGCGACGATGATCACGAGCGCGAAGGTGGCGGGGCGGGGGCGTTTCATTCAGCGAACTCCGCCAGCGGCGATGCACCGGTGCGAGTGAGCACACATCCCGCCACCCATTTCCTCCACCGTGCCTTCATCCCACAAGACTACCCCACCGGATGAAACCACCCAACCATCAACTCGGCGCCCTGCGCTGAAACCGCCCATACTGGTTCGGGTACACCATCCCCGTGCGCTGCGCCCGTGGGGGGCTCGCGCCCGACGCCGACGACATCCTCCGGGAGATCAACCATGGCCGCTTCTCGTCGCGAGTTCCTGCAGTTCTCCGCCGCCGCCGGCGGCGCCTTCGCCCTCGCGACCGGCGCGCTTGCCCACGCCGGCGGCGACCCGATGCTCGACTGGCTCGACGGCGTCGAACCCGCCGACGAGAAGCTCGACATCCTCATCCTCGGCGGCACCGGCTTCATCGGGCCCCATCAGGTGCGCTACGCCCAGGCGCGCGGCCACAAAGTCACCATCTTCAATCGCGGGCAGACGCGCCCCGACCTGTTCCCCAATGTCGAGGCGCTCGTCGGCGATCGCGATCCTGAGGTGAACGAGGGCCTCAGCGCGCTCGAGGGCCGCAGATTCGATGTGGTGATCGACAACTCCGGCTACATCCCGCGCCTCGTGCGCGCGAGCGCCGACCTGCTGAAGAACAACGCCAGCCGGTACCTGTTCATCTCGACGATCAGCGTCTACGCCGCGAACGACACGCCGAACGCTGATGAATCCGCCCCCGTCGGCACGCTCGACGACCCGACGGTCGAGCAGGTCAACGGCCTGACCTACGGACCGCTGAAGGCGCTGTGCGAGCAGGCGGCGCAGGAGGCCTTTGGTGACCGCGCGACGATCGTGCGTCCCGGCCTCATCGTCGGCCCCGGCGACCCCACGGACCGCTTCACCTACTGGCCCATCCGCGTGAACCGCGGCGGCGAGGTGCTCGCGCCCGGCGATGGGAACACGCTCACGCAGTTCATCGATGCGCGCGACCTGGCCGCATTCTGCATGGGGCTGCTCGAGCACGACACCGGCGGCGTCTACAACGCCACCGGCCCCGAGAGCCACCTGTCGATGGCCGAGTTCCTCTACGGCCTGCGCGCCGCGTGCAGCGGGCCGATCGACTTCACCTGGGTCTCCGCCGAGTTCCTCGGCGAGCAGCAGGTGGCGCCGTGGCAGCAGATGCCCTGCTGGATTCCCGATGACGGCGAGTACGCCGGCTTCGGCTCGCGCGATGTCTCCGCCGCGGTGAAGAACGGCCTGACCTTCCGCCCGCTGGCCGAGACGGCCGCGGACACGATCGCGTGGTGGAAGACGCTGCCCGAGGAGCGCACCAGCCAGATGCGCGCGGGCATCACCGCCGAGCGCGAGGCCGAGGTGCTGACGGCCTGGCACGAATCGCAGAACGGCTGATCGACGCCGCATCGGCGCCACAAAGGATCGACCCCATGTCCACGACGCGTCGTGACTTCCTCGGTCTCGCCGCCGGCGGCGCCGGCGTTGCGCTGGCCACCGGCCTCGCCACAACCGCCCACGCCCAGCCCGAGCAGGAGTTCGACCCCGGCGAACTGCCCGGCGTCGAGAAGGCGGCAAAGCCCCTGCGCATCCTCATCCTCGGCGGCACCGGCTTCATCGGGCCGCACCAGGTGCGCTACGCGCTCGCTCGCGGGCACCAGGTCACGATCTTCAATCGCGGGCGCACGCGCCCGGACCTCTTCGGCGCCGACGTTGAGCAGCGCATCGGCAACCGCGACCCCGAGATCGACGACGGTCTCGCCTCGCTCGAAACGGGCGAGTGGGACGCGATCATCGACAACTCGGCGTATGTGCCGCGGATCGCGGAGGCCAGCGCGCAACTGCTCAAGGGTCGCGCCAAGCGGTACGTGTTCGTCAGCAGCATCAGCGCCTACGCCGATGAAGGCACGCCCGGCATCGATGAGTCTTCTCCCGTCGCCACGCTGGAAGACACGACCGTCGAGACGGTCACCGGCGAGACCTACGGCGCCCTCAAGGCCTACTGCGAGCAGGCCGTGCAGGACGCCTTCGGCGCCGGCGCGACCATCGTCCGCCCCGGCTACATCGTCGGCCCCGGCGATCGCAGCGACCGCTTCACGACCTGGCCCGTGCGCATCCGCATGGGCGGCGAGGTGCTCGCGCCCGGAACGCCCGACGACCCGATCCAGTGGGTCGATGCGCGCGACCTGTCGGCCTTCTGCGTCCGCCTGTGCGAAGAGGACACCGCCGGCGTCTTCAACGTCGCCGGCCCCGAGGCCGACTGCTCCACCGCCATGATGCTCTACGGCATCTGGGGCGCGACCAGCGCCGATGTGCGTTTCACCTGGGTCCCCGCGGCGTTCCTCGCGGCCCAGCAGTTCGGCGCGCCGATCTGGGTGGACCCGGCCGGCCCCTACGCCGGCTTCGGGCGCGTCAGCATCAAGGCGGCCATCGACGCGGGCCTCACCTTCCGGCCGCTCGCCGAGACGACGCGCGATCTGCTCGCCTGGTGGGATACCCTTCCCGAACAGGCCACGCAGCGCCTGCGCGATCGGCTGGCGAGCGGACGCGAGCAGGAAGTGCTCGCGGCGTGGAAGGCGGAGCAGGGCTGAGTGACCGACGAACAGCGCACGCCCGGACCCCTCGGATGGCTCGAGCGCATCGTCAGCGTGCGCGCCGGTGAAGGCACGGCCCTCGTCCTTGCCTTCTGCTTCCACTTCTTCATTCTCAGCGGCTACTACGCCGTGCGCCCGGTGCGCGTGGCCTTCGGCGTCGCGCGCGGCGCCGATGACCTGCCCGTCCTCTACACCGGCACCCTCATCGCCATGCTCATCGCCCAGCCGATCTACGGCTGGATCGTCGCGCGACTGCCGCGGCGCGTCTTCATCCCAATCGTCTACAACTTCTTCATCGTCAACATCGTGCTCATCTGGGTGGGCCTGACGACGTTGCCCACCGAGCCGACCGTCGCCATCGCCGGCGACATGTACTCGTGGCGGACGCTGCTGGGGTATGTGTTCTTCGTCTGGATCAGCGTCTTCAACCTCTTCATCACGAGCGTCTTCTGGAGCCTGATGGCCGATCGCTTCCGGGAGGAGCAGGGGCGGAGGCTCTTCGGCTGCATCGCCGCGGGCGGCTCGGTCGGCGCTCTCCTCGGCGCCAGCACCGCGTGGACGCTCACCGAGCGCATCGGCGCCCCGACGATGCTGCTCATCGGCTGCGCGCTGCTGGAAGGCGCGGTCATCGTCGCGTTGCTCTTCATGCGCGAGGCGGATCGCGCCGGCGCACAGGTCGGCGACGCCACGGATGAAGCCCCGCAGGGCGAGCGCATCGGCGGCAGCGCCCTGGCCGGCATGAAGAGCGTGCTCACGAGCCCCTACCTCATCGCCATCGCCGGGCTGATGTTCCTCATGTCCGTCTGCAGCACGCTGCTGTACTTCCAGCAGGCGGACATCGTCTCGAAGGCCTTCGATAGCGAGGACGCCCGGGCCGCGTTCTTCGCGAAGGTGGATGTCTTCACCAACATCGCCACCTTCACGCTGCAGATCCTCATCGTCAGCCGCCTCATGAAGCGGGGTGGCGTGACGCTGACGCTCGCGCTGCTGCCGGTCATCACCGTCCTCGGCTTCGCCGCGCTCGCGTTGCAGCCCACGCTCTGGGTGCTCGTCGCCTTCCAGGTCGCCAACCGCTCGGGGCGCTACGCCCTGATGCGCCCGGCGCGCGAAGTGCTGTACACCGTCCTGAGCCGCGAGGACAAGTACAAGGCGAAGGGCTTCAATGACACCTTCGTCTACCGCTTCGGCGATCAGCTCGGCGCGTGGGGCGACAAGGGCCTGCGCCTGCTGCAGCTGACGCCGATGATGCTCGCCTGGATCGGCGCGGGCGTCGCCGTCGCGTGGGGCGCCGTCGCCGTGTACGCCGGCGTGCGCCATCGCGTGATCATGCGGGAATCGCCCGCTACACGAGCCCAAGCGCCCGAATAAGGCCCGTGTGCACATCCACATGGTGGCGGGCGCCGAGGAACCCATCGGCGCCGGGGCCGGCGTCCGTCAGCTCCACGTAGTCCGTCGTGTGCCGGTACGACGCGAACGCGACACCGAAGTGGTTGCCGACGACGCTGCCCAGCGGCGCGTAGTAGGCGCTGCGGTCGTTGTAAGGATCGGTCGGCTCGCCGGCGAGCCAGCGATCGAGCACCGCGACCTCCCGATCGGTCAGCTCGACGCCCTGCACGTCGCGCAGCAGGCTGGCGAGCGTCGCGCCGTTGCGCCCGCCCTGGATCTCACGCAGGCGGCGCACGATCGCGCGGAACGAACCCCGCGCCTCGCACATGCGGTCGAAATGCGCCTGGCCGTCCGGCGCGTAGCGGGCGAAGCCCGGGTTGCCCGTCGCGTGGTCGCTGGTCACCACGACGAGCGTGTCGTCGCGCTCAGCGGCAAAGTCCAGCGCAACGCCGACGGCGTCATCGAAGGCCGCGAGCCCCCGGACGAATGACGCCGCGTCGTTCATGTGCGCCGTGGTGTCGGTGTCCTCGCTCTCGATGAACAGGACGAAGCCGTCAGGCGCGGTGCGCGCCATGCGTTCGATTCCCGCGCGCGCCTGCTCGGCGAGGGTGGGGAAGCCCTCGGGCCGGTCGATCTCAAAGGGGCACTCCCCTTCATCGAGGAGCGCGAAGAGCCGCCCGGGCATCGCGCGGCACGCCTCGGCAATCGCCCGGGCGTCACGGAACGGCGTGACGCCTGCAGCGCGGATCGTCTCATCGTCGAGATGTCGCCCTCCGCCGGCGATCACCAGATCCACACCGCGCTCGAGAAACTGCTGCACGATGGACTCCGCGTCGCCGCGACGCGCCGCGTTGGCGACCATCGCCGCGGGTGAGGCATCGGTGAACTCGGTCGTTGTGATCACGCCCGTTGCGTAGCCCGCCTGCTTGGCGCGCGCCAGCAGCGGCGTCGGACGGCGTCCGTCGGGCGTCACGCTCACCGCGTCGACGTTCACGCGCTCGCCGATCGACCACGAACTCGCGCTCGCCGCAGAGTCGGTCAGGATCCAGTCAGCGGGATCCACCGCGACGAGCGCACGGCGCGCGTCCGGCGAGGCGATCAGGTCTATCCAGCGCATCGGGCGCCCGAGACGCCGACGGGCGTAGACATCGCCCAGCGACAACGCGCCAGGCCCGACGCCGTCGGCGGTGAGGAAGATCAGGTTGCGCGCCCGGGCCGGGCCGTCGACATCCGGCTGCGCCGACGCGCGTGGGGCGCCGCCCAGCGCCGCGCCCGCCACGGCGCCGGCCGCCCCGGCGAGAAACCCGCGCCGATCGACGCCCACGCCCCCCGCTCGCTCCTGATCGTTCGCCATCCGCTTCTCCTCTCGACGGAGGGAAGCCTAGCGCCCGAGCACAAGACGCCCGCCTCCGACGCCCGCGCCTTGACCGATTTCTCACATCGCGCCCGCGTCAGAACGCCCAGGTAAAGCGGGCGCTGACGAAGGGGGCCGGATCGACCTCCTCACGACGCAGCGTGTCGCCGCTGTCGTCGAGGGTCTCGATCTGGCGGTACACCGTGGCGCCGAGCGTCAGGTCGAGGCTCGACCGGCGCGACGGCGCCCAGATCAGGCTCAGCCCCATCAGCACCTCGTCGTCGCGCATCACGCCGTCCGGGATCGGTCCGTCATCGGCCAGACGGTAGTCGCGCGGCTCCCAGCGCGCAAACAGGCGCGCCGACCACGCCTCCGTCAGCGCGCGCGTCGCCGTGACGCCCAGACCGTCGCTCTCGACCGACAGCGTCTCCGAGGGCGTCCACTCGAAGGCGATGTAGGGAATCACGAGCGGGTCGTCCTCGAAGCGCGTCTGGGCGCCGCCGCCGAGCGTGAGGGAGAAGTTCTCGTTGAACCGGCGCGAGACGCCCACGAAGCCGCCGTACTGGATCGCTTCACCGAGCGACACATCCCGTTCGCCGCTGAAACGTAGGAACGGGCTGACGAGCCAGCCCCACTCCTGGTTCACCTGGCGCACGAAGATCGGGCGCAGCGAGATGTCGTACCCCTCGTCGAGCGGCCCGTCCGGTCCGGCGCCGAAGGCGTCGGCGTTCGAGAAGTCGTACGACGACGCCTCGATGCGCAGGTTCACACGCAGGAACGACCGCTCGTCCAGCTGCCCGCCGACGCCGATGATCGTGCCGAAGCGCGTCGTCCCCACCTCGCCGGCGGTCTCGAGATCGGCGTCGAAGCCGTGGCGGCCGTAGAGGTCAAGCGACCACCGCCAGGGCGCGCTCTCGGGCTGCTCGGGGATGGGGCGCTCGTCCTCGGGCGCGTCGATCGCCGCCAGGTCCGGCTCCATCGCGTCCTGCGCGATCGCGGGCGTGGCGAGAGAAAGCGCGCCGAGCGCGACGACGAATCGGGAGGAGGTGAGCATCGCCGGGAGTGTAGCCGCGACGCCTACCGGCGCAGGCGCCACGCCTGCAGCAGCCATTCCAACGTGGCGAGGGCGAAGCCCAGCAGCACGAACCAGCGCCAGATTTCCCGCGGCGCCGCGGCCGCCACGCCTCGCCCCGCCTCCCCTGCGCCAACGCGAGGCGGCTCGTCGCTGGTCGCGATCGCGCTCTCGACTTCGTTGGTCAGGTTCACCGCGAGCACCGATTCCGTCGCGCCCGCCAGCCGGTACACCCCGGCGATCGGGAGCGCCCCGAGCGACACCGTCGCCTGCCCTTCGCCCACCGCGACCCGGCGCTCGACCGGCCCTGTTGCGCGGACCTCCGTCGCGCCGGCCGCCGCGCGCACGATCGCGGGCTCGCCCGTCGTGACCGACTCGCCCGGTGCGCCGGTCGCCCCGGGCGCAAGCGTCGCCGCGGCGTTGGCGAGGAAGACCGCGAACCCCACCTGCACCGGCCAGTTCGATTCCGCCAGCGCGAACGACACCACAAGGCGGGGGTGCGCGCCGCCGTCGACCAGCGCGATGACCGGCCCCGATTCGCTCTGCGCGAGCGTGCGCAGGCGCCGCCCCGACGCGGGCGATGCGCCCACCGTCGCCGGGGACCGCATCACGAGCGTGTCGAGGCTCACGAACCGCATGATCGGGTGCGACCGGTCCCACGAAGCGATTCGGACGGTTCCGCCATCGTCGTCGCGATCGAGCGTGATGCCTGCGTCGCCGGCGGCGCTGGCGAAGGAGAGTGTCGGCATCGGTGCGGGCGCGCTGGGCGCAGCGCGGTCGAACACACCCAGCGCGTACTGCGCCGCCCAACCGGGCTCGAGCACGCGCCGCTCGTACTCCTCCAGCGACACGCGCGTGAACTGCTGCGGATCGAGCGCCTCGAGCGCGCGAAAGAGAAACGGGTCGGCGCCGCCCGTCTCGCCGCCCGGCGCCACGAGCAGCAGCCGGAGGCGCGTCGCCGGCGCGAGCGCCAACGCCGCGGCGTTGTCGGCCTCGAGATCATCGGGACGCTCGATCGAGACGGTCAGCGTCGCCGCGCCCGAGATGCGCGCCTCGAGCGCCACCGGCGCCTCCCCGGGCCCGTCGTCGTCCGACGGCGGCACGAAGACCGTCTCGGCGCGGAGCGCATCGGCCCCGGCGCGCAGCGTGATCGCGGTTTCGACCGCGCGCGGCCCGGCGTTCACCAAGCGCGTAAAGACGCGCACGAGCGCGGGGTCCTCGTAGTCGCGACGGGCGCTGAGCTGCGCAACACCCACGTTGTCGCGCGCCGCGCCCGGGTCCGGCCCGACGCGCACGAAGACGAACTCCGCATCGCCAACTGCGGCGCGCGGGGCGCTCTCCAGGGCCCCGTCGCTCACCAGCGTCACGCGCACGCCGGCGCCGGCGCCGGAGTCA
>JBICHM010000052.1:0-4905 GCA_043101835.1 Phycisphaerales bacterium
TCGCGCGCCTGCTCGAGGTGCGCGATCTGGCGCGCGGTCGGGGATTGCACTTCCTCGAGGATGCGCACGACGCGGAAGGCGCTCGTGAGCTTCGCGTGCGCCTCCATCGCGGCGTAGGGCGCAAAGCCCGGGAAGACATACACCATCGCGCTGTCCTTCTCGCGATCCCAGGCGTCGAAGTCGGCGGGGCGCTCCGCGCGCGTCTGCATGATGGTCGCGATGAACTCGTAGCGCAGGCGCGGCAGGGTGCGCAGGGTCATGCCGAAGTCGGGGAGCATGTCGGCGTCGAGGTAGTGCTCGCCGTCGTTCTCGTGGCGCATGAAGTCGGTGCGGATGGCGCGCCGGCGGTCGGGCGTGTTGCTCTCGAAGGCGGCGCGGTCGCGGTAGTTGGGCAGGTAGAGCCACGCGGGGCCGGTCTCGCCGAGGCGCGATTCGAGCGCGTCGAGGGCGAGGTAGGTGATGGCCTCGTGCCCCTCGCCTCCCCAGCCGACGGCGGTGGCGGAGACGGCGGCGGCGGCGGTGCAGGCGGCGAGGGCGCGCAATCCCAGGCGGTGCATACGGAACCTCCCATAACCCGCCGCGTCGGGCGGCGGGCGATCAGGGTATCGGCGTCGGCGCCCGGCCCCAAGCTACTGGTGCGCAAGGAGTTCGTGAAGAGGGCCGCGTGGCGCGGTAAGGTGCATCGGCCAACCGAGGGGGGTGGGCGATGAGCTATCTGAAGAGCAGTCTCGTTCGCGGCGAGCGGATCGTGTTCCGGGCGCGCCATCACTGGAGCATGACGGTTCGCGTGGTCTTCTGGACGATCGTGTGGCTCGTGCTTCCGGCGGTGTTGTTCTTGACGCGCGGGCCGATCGGGCGGTGGGGCGCAGACGCCGTGCAGAACAGTGACGGCTCGAGGCCGGTCACGGCCGGGACGCTCGCGATGATCCTCGGCGGCATCGCGGTTCTCGTCGCGCTCCTGAACATCTGGGGCACGATCAGCTACTTCCTGTGGAAGCATTCATGTGAGTACGCGGTGACCACGCGGCGCGTCGTGATGAAGGAAGGCCTGATCCGGCGGAACGCCTTCGATGTGCAGCTGACGCAGGTCGAGAGCGCGCGCGTGCACCAGGGCCTGTTCGGGCGCATGCTCGGTTACGGCGCGCTCACCGTGACGGCCACGGGCGGATCCAGCGGTCGGTGGCCGATGATCGAGAACCCGCTGCGATTCAAGCGCGCCATCGAGACGGTGATGGGCGGCGAGCAGGCGACGCAGGACGAACGCGCCGAAGGGACAGCACGCGAAGCCGCGCCAGCGCCGGACGATGGCGGGCCGGGCGAGTTCCGCGTCGAGGGCGTCGAGAAGGAATCGCAGGAAGACGCCGAGATCGTCGTCAAGGCCAGGTCGCTCGCCAACGCGCGGGTGAAGGCGGAGATGAGCGGGATCGTCGTCACCTCGGTGCAGCGCGTGGCGTCGGAGCCGGAGCCGGAGTCGGCCTAGCCCACGCGTTCCTCCTTCGCCGGGCGCAGCATCAGGCGGCTGATCGCTTCGCGCGGGTCGAGGCGGTCGAAGAGGACGCTGTGGACCGCGTCGGCGATGGGCATGTCCACGGTGTGGCGAGCGCAGAGTTCGCGGAGCGACTTCGCGGTCTGCACGCCTTCGACGATGCTGGTGGTGGACTGGAGGTAGTCGTCGAGGGCGACGCCTTGCGCGAGGGCTTCGCCGCAGGACCGGTTGCGTCCGGAGGGGCAGAAGCAGGTGGTGGCGAGGTCACCGACGCCGGCGACGCCGAAGAAGGTGTCCTGCTGGGCGCCGAGGGCGGATCCGAGGCGGGCGATCTCGGCCAGGCCTCGCGCCAGCAGCGCGCTCTTGGCGTTGAAGCCGGCCTTCAGGCCGTCGAGGGCGCCCGCGGCGATGGCGATCACATTCTTCGCGGCTCCGGCGAGTTCCACGCCCACGAGGTCGGTCGTCGTGTACACGCGCAGGTAGTCGGCGGTGAAAAGGTCCTGCACGGCGCGCGCGAAGGCCTCATCGGCGCTCGCGGCGACCATCGTCGCCGGCCGGCGCGCGGCCAGTTCCCCGGCGATCGTCGGCCCGCTGAGCGCCGCGTAGGGGCGCGTCGGGGCGCCGGGGTCTTCATCGAGCGCATCGGCGATCGTCTCGACGGGGAAGCGCAGCGTGCCGACCTCAATGCCCTTCGTCACGCTCACGACGCCGGCGTGCGCGGGGACCAGCCCGCCGAGGCGCTCCCAGACGGCGCGGCTGAACTGGGTGGGGATCGCGGAGACAACCAGGTCGGCCCCGTCGAGAGCCTCGGCGTCGTCGCCGGTCACCAGCACGCGATCGGCGAGGCGGAAGTCCGGCAGGCGCGGGCTGATGCGCGAGTCGGCGAGTTGGGCCGCCTCGGCGTGGGAATGGCCCCAGAGGGTGATGCCGACATCCCCGGCGCCGTCGGTGAGGACGCCGGCGAGGGCGAGGCCCATCTGCCCGTCGCCGAGGATGGCGACGCGCCGCGGGCGCGGCGCGGCCTTGGCGTGTTTGGGTTGTTTCCGGGTCGTGGAGGCGGGCTTGGGGGCGGGGGCCATGCGGGTCTCCGCGGAATAGGGATGGTGATCCGGGGCGTATGATGCGGCGTCCGAGCGGTCCGGGCCGATGGGAGTTGCCTGAGCCGCCAACCTGAACCGCCTCTGGGGCGCAGTCGTATGTCACGGGCCCCCGTCGCGCACCGGGCGACGGGCTTCCGGGGCGTGCACGGGCCCCGGTCCTGACGACGAATCGACGATACCGGCGTCGCGCCTCGCGCGACACCCGATCAAGGACGCCAGCAGCATGTCGACCGCGATCCGCCCCGAGACGGCGCAGCCCGACCATTCGCACGAGCACGACCACGAGCACACGCCCGACGGCCTGTGCTGCTCGCACCACGACATCGAGCTCGACGAGCGGAAGCTGGTGCTCTATCTGGTCGGCGGCACGCTGGTGCTCACCGGCTGGCTCGCGGCGCAGTTCAGCATGGCCGAGGCGTCGGTGGCGATGCTGCCGGCGCTGGTTGGCGCCATCGTGCTCGGCTGGCCTCTCTTCGTCGCGGCGGCCAAAGAGACGTGGAAGGGACGCCCGACCAGCTCCTCGCTCGCGGCTCTGGCGATCATCGCGGGCCTTTCCGTCGGTGAGTACGTCACCGCCGGCTTCCTCGCCTTCATCCTGCTCGTCGCCGACCAGGTCGTGCGGCGCACGGCCAGCGGCGCGAAGCGCGCCATCGAGCAGCTCGTCCGCCTGACGCCCGACGATGCGCGCATCGTCATCGATGGCCAGGAGCGCGACGCGCGCCTCAGCGAGGTGAAGATCGGCGACATCGTGCGCGTCCGCCCCGGCGAGAACCTGCCGGTCGACGGCACGGTGGTGACGGGTCGATCGACGATTGACCAGGCAAGCCTGACGGGTGAGTCGGCGCCGGTCGAGGTGCAGGCGGGCGAGAGCGTCTACGCCGGCACGAGCAACCTGACCGGGCAGATCGATCTGAAGGTGACGGCGGTCGGCGGCGACACGACGATCGGTCGCGTCACGCAACTCGTGCACGAGGCCGAGAGCAGCCGCACGCCCCGCCAGCTGCTCATCGAGCAGGTCGCGGCGTACTTCGTGCCGGTGGCGATCAGCGTCGCGGGCCTCGTGTGGTTCTTCATGAGCCAGAGCCCGGATCCGAACGTGCGCGACGATGCGACGGTGACGGCGATCACGGTGCTGGTCGTCGTGTGCCCGTCGGCGCTGCTGCTTGCGAGCCCGACGGCGATGGTGTCGGCATTCGCCGCCGCCGCGCGCCTGGGCATCATGGTGAAGCAGACCTCGTACCTCGAAGCCGCGGCGAACATCGACACGGTCGTGCTCGATAAGACGGGCACGCTGACGACGGGCGTCTTCGCGGTCAGCCGCCTCGTGCCGAGCGAAGGCGTGGACGGCGTCGATCTGTTGCAGGGCGCCGTCGATGGCGAGCAGCATTCGAACCACCCGCTGGCAAAGAGCATCATGCAGACGGCCAAGGCCGCGCGCGTGACGCCGGCGGCGACGGAGGATGCCGAAGAGGTGCACGGGCGCGGCGTGCGCGCGAAGACCGCCGACGGCGAGGTGCACGTCGGTCGCGCCAACTGGCTCGTGGAACTCAACCCGGCGATCAAGGACGAGGTCGCGGCGGTCGAGAAGCGCCTCGAAGGCATGACGGGCGTGCACGTGATGCGCGGCAAGACCTACCTCGGCGCCGTGGGCCTCGAAGACCGGCTTCGCTCCAACGCCAAGGCGTCGGTCGAGCGCATGCGCGAGCTTGGTGTGCGTCGCGTGGGCATCTTCACCGGCGACCGCACGGCGGTTGCCAAGCGCGTCGGCGGCGCGGTGGGCGTCGACTTCATCGAGGCCGAGTGCCTGCCGGAAGACAAGTACAAGGAGCTCGAGGCGCTCATCGGCCAGAACCGTCGCGTGATGATGGTCGGCGACGGCATCAACGACGGCCCGTCGCTGGCGAAGGCGGATGTGGGCGTGGCGATGGGTCTCTCGGGCAGCGACATCGCGGCCAACAGCGCCGGCGTCGCGCTGATGAACGACGACCTCTCGCGTGTGCCCTTCCTCATCGAGCTGGCGCGGAAGACGCGCGTCGTGGTGGCGCAGAACATCGCCGCGGCGATCTTCATCGCGCTCATCGGCCTCGTGCTCGCGGCGACGGGATCGCTGACGATCTTCTTCGCGGCCTTCTACCACTTCGTCGGCGACGTCTTCGTGATCGGCAACTCGTTCCGCCTCATCCGCTTCGGCGAAGAGTTCGCCTCGACGGATAGCCAGGCGCCGCCGGTCTTCCGCGCCGAGGAGGCACCGAAGGGCGCGCCGATCGCCGCGGCGGCGGCGACGGCGTGAAACCGAACCGCGATCGAGAGATCGCGGCC
>JBICHM010000053.1:0-4199 GCA_043101835.1 Phycisphaerales bacterium
GGCGCCTGCGTGACCCACGAGGGCGAAGTTCCAGATGTCGGCGGTGTTGAAGTCGGCCATCGGGCGGCGCTCCTTGGCGGCGCCCGGGGCGGGTGTGGGCCTCTCGGGCGCGGTGCTCGTGTTGTGCGCGGCGGGGCCGACAGCCCGGGGCCGCCGCCGCCCGCGCCAGAAGCGCGGGCCGCGCCGTCCTCGGGGAACGACCGCGAGGCCGCGGGACCCGGACCCCCCACCGGGGTCCGGCTCGACTCCGCAGTGTACGAGAAGCGTCAAGCCTCGGGCAGCCCCCCGCCGGAGGGCCCGCCCGGCCTGCTACCCTCCCTGCGTGGCGAAGACGAAGACCACCCGCAAGAGTTCAAAGAAGGCCGCCCCCGCCAAGCTCGGCGCCGACACGCGCATCTGCGTGCTCTACGGGCCCGACGAGTACCTGCGCTCCCTTCGAACCGACGAACTGAAGACCGCGCTCGTCGAATCCCACGGCGAGGTGGATGTCTTCCGCTTCGACGGCGCCTCGGCGAGCGTCGCGGATGTCCTCGACGAGTGCCGCAGCATGGGGCTGATGATGCAGCCCAAACTGGTGATCGTCGATGAGGCGGACCAGTTCGTGAAGGAGGGCGCCCGCCCCCTCATGGAGCGCTACGCCGAGGCCCCCGCCGAACAGGCCACGCTGGTGCTCCGGGGCGAGCGATGGAACAAGGGCAAACTCGACAAGCTGATCGAGAAATGCGGCGCCATCGTCAAGTGCGACGCCCTGCCCGTCGGCACCGCGGTCATCTGGGTCATCAAACGCGCCGACAAGCGCCACGAGCTCGCCTTCGATCAGCGCGCCGCCGAGCTGCTCGTGCTGCGCGTCGGCACGATGCTTGGACGCCTCGACGCGGAGGTGCAGAAGCTCGCTTCCGCCGCGAAGGCGCAGGGGGCGGAGTCCATCGATCTCGATCTCGTCGAGGCGATGGTCGAACCCACGGCCGAGGAACAGGCCTGGAAGGTGCAGGACGGCGTGCTGGGCGGGAGCGTCGAGGACGCCGTGGGCGTCATCCGTCAGGCGCTCGGCCCGTGGCGCTGCGACCCGGTGCCGGTGTCGTGGGCGCTGGTGGACCTGTCGCGCAAGCTCCATGCCGCAGCAGCCCTGCACGAGCGGGGCGTGCCGGAGTTCCAGATCGGCAAGGAGCTCCGCCTCTGGGGGCCGTCGTCAAAGACGATCCTGCGGCTCTCGGGTGAGGCAGGGCGCCGACGCTGCGCCCAACTCTTCGACTATGCCGTCGCGACCGACCGGGGGCTGAAGTCCGGCGCCCCGGATGTACAGCGGTCGCTCGAGACCCTCGCCGCCCGCTTCGCAAGCCTCGGCGCTGGGGCGGACGATACTCCGACGCGGCGCAGGCGCGCCTGACCGACACCGACCGGCTCGCGGAGGCGACGCCATGACGACCATGAGCAGGACGCTCACCATCACGCTCATCCTCGCGACCGCCCTTGCGAGCCTCTCCGCTTGTGGCAAGGGCCGTCGATCCGGGGGCGACACCGGCGCGCAGGATTTCTCCAGCGGGCTGGCCGACCTCGAAGCCCTCGATCGCGAGCGCCCGGGCGGCGCCGGCGCGGATCGCACCGAACTGTCTTCGGCCTTCGAGGAGCAGGCCGCGGCGATCGACAGCGCGACCAACCCCGACGCCAGCGGCCCGCCGCCGCAGGCGAACCTCGAACCCTCGCTGGCCATCGACGACACGACGCCCACCGAAGGCACCCTGCCCGCCCCGCGCGAGTCGAACCCGGCGCCCATCGCCGAGTCGAGCGACGATGCGCCGCGCCCCGAGACGCCCGACGAGCGCCGGGCGCGCCTCGTCGCCGAGCTGGCCGCGGCTGTGCGCGCCGACCCCGCCATCGCCGCCGATCCCGTGCGGCGCGAAGCGCTCCTCGGCGCGCTGACGCTCTTCAGCCCGGCGGTGACGCCCGACGACCGCGACCTCGTCGATCGCGAGCGCGCGGTGCTGGAGGCATGGCGCGGGCTCTTCGCCGATGTGCGCGAAGGCATGCAGGGCTCGGCGGGGGATCTGACAGCGATCCCCGGGGCAGCAGCGCGGTTCAGCGATCGCCTCGCGAGCGAGCAGGCCCTGGTGATCAGTGAAGCGCGCCTCTGTGCGCGCGTGGAGGGTTTCGGGCGCTACACCCCCCTGCCGACGCGCCTGCTCGCCGGGCGCCCGCACCCGGCGATCGTGTACACCGAGGTCGATCACTTCGGCACGCGCCCCGGCGCGGGGCCGGATGGCGAGCCGGGGCACACCGTGGCGCTGACGCAGGAGCTCGCGCTTTACCACGACGCCGACGGCCTGCTGGCATGGCGTCGCCCGGAGCAGGCGGTGACCGACTTCAGCCGCAACCGGCGGCGTGACTTCTTCATCGTGCAGCGCGTGGATCTGCCGCAGACGCTGACGGTGGGCATGTACCGCCTCAAGGTGACGGTGCACGACCAGACAACGGGCGAGACCACTGAAACGATCATCCCCGTCGAGGTCGTCGCGGACGCGTCGCTGATTCGCGAGTCGCGCTGACGAGACAGCCCGCGCCGGGGCGGTACGATGGCCCCCCGATGCCCGCACCCGCCGCCCCAGCCCAGCCCAAGGCCCCGCCGATCGGGACCGACGCCGACCTGCTCCAGCTGGAGGGGATGGCGCCGGGCGTCATCCGGGGCCTGCTCGAGCGGACCCGCTTCTTCGCCGGCGCCAGCCCGCTGAAGCGGTGGGACGCCCTCGCCGGGCGGTTCGTCGTGAACCTGTTCCTCGTGGACTCGACGCGGACGAGGCTGTCGTTCTCGATCGCCGCGCAGCGCCTCGGCGCGGAAGTCCTCGACATCGCCGGGGCGGGGTCGTCGATCAGCAAGGGCGAGACGCTGGTGGACACGGCGCGCGTGCTCGAGGCGCAAGGGGCGAGCGTCATCATCGTCCGCGTGAAGGCGCCCGGGGCGCCGCACACGGTGGCCGGCAGCGTGGAGTGCGCGGTGCTGAACGCCGGCGACGGCGGGCACGAGCACCCGACGCAGGGCCTGCTCGACGCCTACACCCTCGCCGAGGCGCAGGGCCGTCTCGACGGGTTCGATCTTTCCGGCCTGCGCGTCGCGATCGTCGGCGACATCGCGCACTCGCGCGTGGCGCGCAGCGATGTCGCGGCCATGACCGCCCTCGGCGCCGAGGTCGTCTGCGTCGGCCCGCCGAATATGGCGCCGGCGTCGCTCTCGGCGCTCGGCTGCGCGGTGGCGCACGATCTCGACGCCATCGTCGGCGAGGTCGATGCGCTGCAGATGCTGCGCGTGCAGGTCGAGCGCGGCGCCGCGATGTCGAGCAAGCGCGAGTACGTCGCGCAATATCAGCTCGACGCCGCCCGCGCCGCGCGCATGAAGCCCGGCGCCGTGGTCATGCACCCGGGGCCGATGAACCGCGGTGTTGAGCTCAGTGACGAGGTGGCCGACGGCGCCACGAGCCGCATCTTCCGGCAGGACACCGTCGGCGTCTTCGTGCGGATGGCGGCGCTCGAGCGCGCTGCGATCGCGTGCGAGTGGATCGGGGGCCACCTCTCGTGATGTCCCCCGCCGACAGGCCCGGCATGCTGCTGGTGGTCTCCGGCCCCTCGGGCGCGGGGAAGACCTCCATCAAAAACGCGCTGCTCGAGCGGTTCGCCGACGCGGAGTTCAGCGTCTCGGCGACGACGCGCGCCAAGACGGACCAGGAACGAGACGGCGTCGATTACCACTTCCTCGATCGCGCCGAGTTCCAGCGCCGTGTGGACGCCGGCGCGTTCCTCGAGCACGCCGAGTACGCCGGCAACCGCTACGGCACCCTGCGCGCGCCGGTGGAGGATGCGCTGCGCGCGGGCCGCATCATGATCCTCGATGTGGATGTGCAGGGGGCGCGCCAGATCCGCGCGGCGATGCCGGAGGCTTTCGGCCTCTTCGTGCTGCCTCCGAGCGACCAGGCGCTCGCCGACCGCCTGCGGGCGCGCGGGCGCGACAGCGAGACGGCGATCGTGCGCCGGCTGGAGATCGCGCGCCAGGAACTCGCTGCTGCGCGCGAGGAGGGGCTGTACGACGCCTTCCTCGTGAACCGCGACCTCGAGAAGGCGATCGAGGAGGCGGTGGCGATCGTGGAGAAGGCGCGGACGGCGCGGGCGTAGCGCCTCGTGGACTTCTTCCGGCGCCCTCCCCCGGCCCGCCG
>JBICHM010000054.1:0-8289 GCA_043101835.1 Phycisphaerales bacterium
ACGAGGCGGTCGGGGAGGTCGTATTCGAGATCGGCGGTGCGGAGCATGGAGGTCGGAGCGTCGCGGGTGCGCCTCAGGGATCGACAGCCGGTGTTGCAGGCACGCAACAGCCCGGCACAGACGGCCCGGGGCTGCGGGGACCGATCGGCAGCGCCGAGGCGTGGCGGGCGATGTTATGGGCGCCGGGCCGGCGGGCGCGCCAGTTGGTCTGTCTTCCTCCGTGCGGATCGAGGGAGCACACTCTGGCTGGTGGACCGGCGCGATGCGTTGTGCGCATGCGGTCCGGACCCATGCGGACGCGATCGCGGATCACGCGGTGAAGGAGAGCGCCGCGTGCGACCAACGCATCGTCCCCGACGCGAGCCGCGCCGGCGACACCTGGGCAGATCGGACAGAGCAACTGCCCGAACGCCTCGCCTATGCGCGGTACCTCGAGCGGCAGAACACCGAGCAGGCGGCGCCCGCACCGACGCGCGACGACGCCGCGACGCGCCCGAATGGCGGCGATGCGCGTGAGACGGTCGGCGACACCCGCCCGGGGCGGCAGCGCACCGAGGTCGAGAGACGAATCGAGACGACCTACCAGGTGCGCATCATCAGCCCGGCTGGGCGGTACCTCGATATGTGGGTGTGAGCGCGTCGCTCAGGCGTGCTGGGGGTCGGCGGACTTGTCGCGCGCAGCTTCGCGCGCAGCGCGCTTGGCGCTGCCGACGCAGCGGCCGATGTCTTCGCCCCACTTCTCGGCGCCGCCGCGACTGTACCAGGGCGACGGGTTGAGCAGGCGCTCGCCATCCTCGGCGGTCATCGAGCCTTCGGCGACGTAGGCGGCGATCTCACGCCGGGCCTTCTCTTTCTCGCGCGTCCCCTTCACGGACGCGACGCTGGCGATCCAGACGATCGCGACGGCGCAGACCATGCCCGGCAGGCCGAGGATGATCGGAAGCATGCTTCCGGGGTTGCTCTGGATGAGGTCGAACAGGCGGTCGATCACGGCGATGCTCCGTGGAGTGCGTGCGGGATCAGCAACTGTCCTTGGCGGGGGTGCGCCCGGCGCGCATGAGGCGTTCGCCTTCCTCGGGCGTCATGGAGCCCTCGGCGATGTAGGCGGCGATCTCGCGGCGCGACTTCTCGATCTGGTTGGTCCTCGAGACCGACTTGATGGCGCCCATGAAGGTGCAGAACGCGGCGAAGGCGAGGCCGCCGCCGATCGCGATGATCGGGATCAGCAGTTCGATGTCCTCGGCGATTGCGTCGATGATCGAATCCATGTCGCGCCTGCGGCGTTCGGCCGCTGCCCAAAGGTGCAATCGGGCCGGTCTGGGGCCCTTCGCTGAGTAGTGCGGAAAGACAGGAGGCCGCTTTCACGCTGCCCAAGGGTACCCCGATTCCCCACCACAGAGCAGGGAATCTCGGGTGAATTCGCCGGATCAGCGGGGGTCCGCGCTCTCGAATCCCCGCCCGGTCGCGAGGCCGAGGCCGTCGGGGCCGGCAAGCCACGCCGCGATGCGGTCGCCCTCGTCGGTCAGCGGCGCGAGGAAATACTCGAGTTCAACCGAATCGGGGAGATCGAGTTCGCCCACGATGACCAGCCCGGGCGACCGGGCGGCAGTCGCGTGCACGACACCGAACGCACTGGCGCCGGAGAGCACGCGATCGACGACGTCGGTGTCAGCGCTGAGACGGTCGAGCCGCCCTTGCGCGTCGTTCCAAACCTCGCGCTGACGCATCGCCAGTCGGGTGTGGAGGCCGAGCTCGGTGGTGTCGTCCGCGACGGCGATGCGGGACTGCCCGAAATCGAACTCTCGGAGCGTTCGCCCCTCACTGGCGGCGACGACGACAAGGCGGTTGATGATCCACGGGTGAACGGAGCGCGGCGCCGGCGAGATGCCCTGGAGGCTGCCGGGGTCGCCGGTGACCACCAGGTCGGCGCGGACCCCGGCGTCCACCTGTCTCGCAAGGGACTGGCTGCTGCCGGGCCGGAGGAAGTAGTCGAGGGTCCTGCCGGTCGGCGCGTAGGCGTCGAGCGCCTCGCGCATAAGCGGTTCGAGCGTGGTGACGACAAGGATCTCGGCGGGGCGGCGGGTGTCGACGGGATCGGCGCCGCCGCTGGAGCGTTCGCAGGCCGTCGCGCCGAGGAACAGCAGCAGCGTCGCGACGGCGCTCGCGAGCGTGCTCTTTGTGTGGGGTCCTCGCATCCGTGTGCATCATTGCAGGGGTGTCGCGTCCTCGCCAGAGGGCGGGGCGTCTCGCGGGGCGTGTCCGGAGGGTGTATCGTCCCATCGCACCACGGGGTTCACCATGCAGTTGGAAGGCTATCTCGACCAGGCCAGGACGCTCGTGCTCAGCGGCGTCGCGGATCGCGACGAACTGCTGCGCCGTCTCGCGGAGGCGTCGCAGCCCGCCCTCCCGGGGCGAACCGTAGAGGAACTCGTCGCCGCCCTGCAGGAACGGGAGACGTCGATGCCGACCTCCACGCCGGAGGGCGTAGGGTTTCCGCACGCGATGCTCCCGGGCCTCGAGGAGACCGTCGTCACGCCGGCGCGCCTGATCCCCGGTGTCGCGATGGGGGCGCCGGACCACCCGCCGGTCGACATCGTCTTCTGCATGTTCGGGAGCAGCGACCGGGCGTGGGACCACGTCCGCCTGCTCGCCCGGCTTGCGCGGATCGCGCGCGGGCCCGGTGCGCTCGAGCACCTGCGCGGCGCCAAGACGTCGGAGGCCTTCTTCACGGCGCTCGTGGAGGAGGATCGGTCGCATGGCTGAAGACCGCGACGAGCAGCGGTCGGACGCGGCCGGCGACGCGGTGCTGCTGTTCATCATCGTGTCCGATCCGGGCGCGCTGGACCGGCTGATCACGCTGCTTCTGGATATGGGCGTGACCGGGGCGACGGTGATCGAAAGCAAGGGCATGGGCGCGATCATCCGCGAGGAGATGCCGATCTTCAGCGGGCTGGCCCCCCTGCTGCCGGCGCGAACGGGCAGCCGCGTGATCGTGTCGGTGACGAACAGCGCGCGAGCAGGCGATATGCTCGAAGCGCTCGAGCGCGAGTTTAAGGAGCGCGAGCGCCCAATCGCGTTCACGACGCCGATCGTGCATTCGCTCGGCGTGCGGGTCTGATCGCCGGAACACCTGCGAGCGCGGCGGCCCCCGGTCGGCTACCTTGACGGCGCGTCGGGGCGCTCCCGGTGCGCGAATGGCCCGACGGATGCCCCGTGGAAGGATTCCTCTCCATCCTGCTCGTTGCGACGCTGGCGATCGCCGGCACGAGTCGCTCGCTGAATCGGCTGCGCCGCAGCCGGCCGATCGCGGTCCTGATCAGCGGCGGGTGGGTGTGGATCGCCGTCGGTGCGGCGGTGGGGCCTCGCGTGCTCGGCGCCGTTGACTCGGACATCGTGCTGCGCACGACGCCGCTGGTGGCCTTTGCGCTGGGATGGATCGGGCTCATGATCGGTCTGCAGGCGCAGCGCTCTGTGCTCGCATCGCTCCCCGGCGCGGTGCGGCGCGCGACGCTGACGGACCTTGCGCTCTCGATTCCATGCTTCGGCGTCCTCGGCTGGATCGGCCTCTCCCTGTGGTCCGGATCGTCGGACACGGTGTCCCTCGCGGCGCCGACGGCGCTGCTCGCGGCGTGCGGGATTGGCTGGTCGATGGAGACGCGGAGCCTGCGGGCCGGCCAGGACGAGGCGGATGGACGACTCTCGCTGGCGATTCGCGCCGCGGGCGGGGTGGCGGCGATCGCCGCGATCTCGGTGTGGGGCGTCGGCGTCTCGCTTTCGCACCGCACCGAAGAGGGTGTGCTGATCATCGACGGGGTGCGCGGTGCGCGGACGCTGGCGGTATGTCTCGGACTGGCGGTGATCGTCAGTGGGCTGGCGCGCGTTGCGCTGCGCGTGGCCGGATCGAACCGGGCAGACCTGCTGACAGTCTTCGTCGGCCTCGTCGCCATTGTCTCGGGCGGCGCGGTGAACCTCGGGGCGCCGCCGATCTTCGCGGCGATGCTTACGGGCATCGTGCTGACGAATCTTCCGGGCGTCGAGCTGCGCCGGTTCGAGCGATTCCTCCTCGACGCCGAGCACGTCGTCGCGGTGGTGCTGGCGGTCCTTGCGGGCGTGCTGCTCGACCCGGCGATCGGGGTGTACGGCGCGGCCCTTGCGTTCGGGCTCGCGGCGCTGCGCCTGCTGACGAAGCCGGCGGCGGTGATCGCTGCGGCGCGCGGGGATAATTCGCTCCGCGCCGCGTCGCGCACGCTGCGCCTGGCGAGCGTGCGCCAGAGCCCGGTCGCGCTGGCGGTCGCGGTGGGGTTCGTACTGGCCGAGCCCTCGCCGACCTCGCACCGGCTGCTCGCGGTCGTCGTGCTGACGGGGCTCCTGAGCGAGTTGATCCCGCTGGGGGCGAGCGTGCTGCTGCGCGACAAGCCGATGAGCACCACTACGACGCCGGACCTCGGTGCGCCCGGCACAGCGACGGCGTCGGGCGCTAGCGCGGGGGAGACGCCATGAGGCGACCGATGCTGCTGGTCCTGGCGCTCGTCGTGGTGATGGGCGTGATCTATGCGACGCGGGCGCTCTCGGCCGGCTCCGGCCCGGGGGCGATTGACGCGTTCGGGCTGGCGATGGAGTCGACGCCGTCGGGGCTGCAGGGCGCCGCGGGCGGAGCCGGGTTGCTCCTCCTGGGTTCGTGGCTCTTCGGCCTGCTCGTGGCGCGCGTGCGTCTGCCGAAGATCTCGGGGTACCTGATCTTCGGCGCCATCGTCGGACCGAGTGCGCTGGCGCTGGTGACGAAGGACCAACTCGGGCAGTTGCGACTCATCAACGACCTGGCGATCTCGCTGATCGCCCTGACCGCGGGCGGCGAGATCAGGCTGCGCCTTGTGAAGAAGTCCTTCAAGGTCATCTCGCTGGTGACCGTGATTCAGGTCGGGCTGATTTTCAGCAGCGTGACGGCGCTGGTGTACTTCGGCTTCGAGATGCTGGGCCTTGACGCGATCGGCGATGCGCGGGCGCGCCTCGCGCTCGCGGCCCTGGTCGGCACGATCGCCTCGGCGAGCTCGCCGGCGGCCGCGATCGCCGTAATCAGCGAGATGCGGGCGCGAGGACGCATGGCGCAGCTCTCGCTCTCGGCGGCCGTGTCGAAGGACATGCTCGTCGTCGCGATGTTCGCGGTGGTGATCGCGCTCGCGGCGCCGTCGCTCAACGCGATGGCCCCCGATGCGCCCTCAGCAGATCAGACCTCGGCGCAGATCGCGGAGGAAGCTGCGCCGGCCGAAGAGGCCGAGGCGGTTGAAGCCGAGAGCGCGGCGGCGTTGACGGCGACGATTGCGCGGGAGCTCGGCGGCTCGGCGCTCGTTGGCGCCTTGATCGGCGCGGCACTGGCGTGGATCGTTCGCGCGCTGCAGGCGAACCTGCCGGTCTTCGTCGTGCTCGCGTGCTTCGGCATCAGCGTGCTGAGCGAAGCGGCGCACCTTGATGCGCTGATCGTGGCGCTCGTCGCCGGGCTGATGATGGAGAATCTGTTCCGAAGCCGCACGGGTCCGATCTTCGACACGCTCGAGGAGCTGAGTCTGCCCGTCTACTGCATGTTCTTCGCCGTGGCTGGCGCGAAGATCGACCTCGCGGTGCTGGCGACGCTCTGGCCCGCGGCGCTGGCGATCGTGTCGGTGCGCGGCGTGATGATTTGGGGCGGCACCTGGGCCGGCGCGCGACTCGCCGGAGAGGGCGGGCCGGCGGGGACCTGGCTCTGGACGGCGTTCGTGTCGCAGGCGGGCGTGTCGCTCGCGCTGGCCTCGCTCGTCGCGCAGTCGTTTGAAGGGATCGACGCCGTGGCGCAGGTTTACAGCCTGTTGCTCGCGGCGATCGCGATTCACGAGCTCGTCGGCCCGGTGCTGATGAAGATCGGGCTCGGGCGAGGTGACGTGGAGCCCAGCGGATCCCCCTCAGATGAGGGGGATTTCCCCTCCGGAGGCGGTGGTCACTGACCGCTCATGAATCGCGCCTGCGGCCGCCGCGCGTTCTCCGCTCATCGGGCTTCCCCCTGGGGCCGATAGCAAGCTGATAATCCGACCCGTGCGGGCGATCGCGCGGGTCGGCTGACACGACCGAGAGACGGAAAGGTCCCGTATGGACAGCGCTGGAGTCTGGTTGCTGCTTGCAGCGGTGTTTGCGCCGGCGATCGTCGGCGCGTGCACGATGCTGCTGCCGCGCTCGGTGCACGACGGGCGTGCGCTGCTGGCGCTGATCGGCCCGCTGGGGGCGATCGGCGCGATGCTGGCGTTCGCCTCTGCCCACGGGGTTGGCGCGATGCGTCCCGGTGTGCCGTTCGTGCCCAGCATGCATCTCAACCTGACCTTCAACGCCGACGGGCTGGGCCTCTTCTTCGGCCTGCTCGTCGCGGGCGTAGGCTCGCTGATCGTGCTCTACGCACGCGGCTACTTCGGGCAGGACAAGGCGAGCCTCGCGCGCTTCTACCCGCCTCTGGGGCTCTTCACGACGGCGATGCTCGGGCTGGTGCTCAGCGACGACCTGCTCTCGATGCTCCTGTTCTGGGAGCTGACCAGCGTCTCGAGCTTCCTGCTGATCGGCTGGAATCGCGAGGACGCGACGGCGCGCCGGCTGGCGATCCAGGCACTGGTGACGACCGGCATGGGCGGCATGGCGCTGCTCGGCGGCGTGCTGCTCCTTGGCACGGCGACGGGTGAGTGGCGCCTCTCCGGTGTCGTGGAAGCATTCGCGTCGGGCGCAGAGATGAACAGCGCGCTGCTGCCCTGGGCGTTCGGGCTGATGTTCCTCGGTGGAGCGACGAAGTCGGCGCAGTGGCCGTTCCACTACTGGCTGCCCGGCGCGATGGCGGCGCCGACGCCGGTCTCGGCGTTCCTGCACTCAGCGACGATGGTGAAGGCGGGCGTGTATCTCTTCGGACGCCTGTTCCCGGCGATGGGCTCGCCGCTGGTTGAGGGCGGTGTGGCGGCGTGGGGGCCGACGCTGGCGATCTTCGGCGCCGCCACCATGCTGCTGGGCGGCTACCTCGCGCTGCGCTCCCACGAGCTGAAGCGCATCTTCGCGTACACAACCGTGAGCCAGCTGGGGCTCTTCACCTGTATGTACGGCCTCGGCGCGTGGGCGTACCAGGACGAGCCGAATCTCGTGTGGCCGGTGACCCAGATCCTGAACCACGCGTTGTACAAGGCGCCGCTGTTCATCATCGCCGGCGCGATCATGCACATCGCCGGGCGGAAGATGCTGCCTGACCTGAAGGGCCTGTGGCGCGAGCACCGCACGCTGGCGCTGGTGTGTCTGCTTGCGCTCTACGCGATGGCGGGCGGACCGCTCACGCTTTCCTTCGTTGCGAAGGAGGCGTTCTTCTACCAGGTCGTGCACGCCGCGAAGAGCGCACCGGCGATCTGGGCGATCGGCGCCATGGGCGTGCTGACCGCGGCGTGCAATGTGGCCATCTTCGTGCGCTTCCTGACGACCTTCCTCGGGAAGGCCGAGGCGTCGCACGGGCACGACGAGCATCACGAGCACGAGCGCGGATTCTGGGGCGCGTGCATCTGGTGGCCGGCCGCGTTCCTGGTGTTGTGGCAGTTCGTCGGCGGCGTTGCGCCGGGCTTCTTCGGCGACCTGATCAGCCCCGTGGAGACGCACGCCCTCTACTTCGACCGCCTGCCGAGCGTGTGGTACGCCTTCAGCCACCCGGGCCTGCCGCTGGCGATGACGGGCGGCGCCATCGCGCTTGGTGTTGCGGTCGGCCTCAGCCCGTTGTTGCGCAGCGCGACGACCGACCTGCACGACCGGGTCTTCCCGCTCACCGAGCGCGGGCTGGAGCACGGCGGGTGGCGTCTCTACCGGGCGCTGCAGACGGGGAACTTCCGCGGGTATGTGTACATCACGCTGACAGCGATGCTCGTCGGCGTGGCGTCGGCGGCGTTCTGGTCGCCGGCGCTGGCGAAGGCGCCGATCGTGGCTCCGCTGTCCGCGGCGCCCACGGGCATTGCGCTGGCGACGGTCATTGCGACGATCCTCGTGTGCTTCACGGCGATTGCGCTGCCGATCGTCCGCAGCCGCATCGTTCGCGTGCTGGTGCTCGGCACGTGCGGCTTCAGCGTGACAGCGATGTACCTGCTCTATAATGCGCCGGACCTCGCCCTCACGCAGCTGATGTTCGAGATCATCTCGGTGATCCTCTTCCTGCTCGTGCTGCGGATGCTGCCGGAGGACCTGCGCGACGACTACGAGGCGCTGTTCTTCCGGGTGGACGCGGACGAGGCGGCGTGGGCGTGCGTGAAGGCGGCC